>JAOUFU010000413.1 GCA_029858035.1 Phycisphaerae bacterium | reverse complement strand
GCTAATTTGTTCTCGATAATCTTCAGTGCTGTCCGGTTAAGAAACAGCTGAATACTTAAAACTATATGCCAGATAAGGCTTTTTGCGATATTTTTTATGGTGTCGACTTGAATACAAATCGACCAATGGGCAATCCTTTCGGAACTGAAATTTCCGGAGGTGCCGATGTATACCGGCAAAACGCTATTTGCCCAGATCATGGAGTTTCTTCCTTGGAGCACATTTCATCGTATCGTCGCACGTTATGGAGGCGACCATCGTATTCGCACCTTTCGTTGCACGGAACAGTTTCGTATCCTGGCATTCGCCCAGTTAACATATCGGGAGAGTCTCCGCGATATAGAAGCATGCCTGTCGGCTCAGGCGTCGAAGCTCTACCATATGGGCATCAGCGGATCGATATCTCGGTCGACTCTGGCCGACGCAAACGAATCCCGCGACTGGCGCATCTATGCCGATTTTGCACAGAGACTGATTGCTCAAGCGAGAAGGCTTTATGCCGACGAGGACCTCGGACTCGACCTCTCCAATACTGTTTATGCGCTGGACTCCACGACTATCGATCTTTGCCTTTCTGTATTTCCATGGGCTCCGTTCCGCGACGCCAAAGCAGCAGTCAAAGTTCATACCCTTCTGGATCTCAGAGGTGCAATACCCAGCTTCATTCATATCACAGATGGCAAGTGGCACGACATCAATATGCTCGACCTGCTTATCCCGGAACCCGGGGCGTTCTATGTTATGGACCGGGCATACACGGACTTCGCTCGCCTCTATACATTGAACAAAACAGGCAGTTTCTTTGTGACCCGCACAAAGTCGAACCTCAACGCAAGGCGCGTATACTCCGCCCCAGTCGACCGGTCCTCCGGCATTATCTGCGACCAGAGCATCATGTTGAACGGCTACTACAGTCATTGTCATTACCCCGAGCATTTGCGCCGTATCCGCTTCAAAGATACCGACAGAGACAAGACGCTGATATTTCTAACCAACAACACTACCTTGCCAGCACTCACAATTGCTGCTCTCTACAAAAGCCGATGGCAGATCGAACTGTTTTTCAAATGGATCAAACAGCATCTTCGCATAAAACGTTTCTATGGCACATCGGAAAACGCAGTGAAGACCCAAATCTGGATCGCAGTTTCCGTGTATGTGCTCATCGCCATCATCAAGAAAAAGCTCAACCTCGATGCATCTCTCTATACGTTGCTACAGATTCTCTCAGTTACCCTTTTCGAAAAAATGCCTTTACAACAAGCATTTCAGACTACCGGAGAACGCTCAATTATGCTCGAAAATCAAAACCAGTTGAATTTATTCAATTCTTAACCGGACACTAATGTTGCAGACTTATCAATAACCTTCATCGATATCCTTTTTTTTCGTTAATATATTTATGCTACAAATGATCATAGGACAACGTCCTGTTCTTCCTGCGAGCCAATTCGTTATTATAGCGCCTGCCAATAGTTGATGAATGCTCTTTGATCCAGTGGGTCAATTTGAGTTTGCCGGCCGGAGCGGATTCCGTGCAGAGCAGGTTCGCCATCAGGCCATCAATCTCATCGCAAGTGATTGGAACGTCTCCGAGCATTTTCCCGACAAGCGCGCCGATATGGTACCCGACTGCAGGCGGAATCGGGATGATAGGCCGTTGTTTTCCAATAGCCCTTCCTATTGTCTCGATCAAAGCCCGGTAAGTGAACGTCTCCGGTCCTATCGCGTCAATTATGCAATTCTCTGTTTTCTGTCCTTGTTCTACTGCCAATTGCGCGAGATCATCAACATAAATTGGCTGGAGCCGATAGTTACCATCCCCAAAAACCCCGAATACAGGAAACGTTCGTAAAAACCAGGCTATGTTGTTTATGAGGATATCCTCCGGGCCGAATATTACGGCGGGGCGGAGAATCGCATAAGACAAACCCGATTCGATTAACATGCGTTCAATCTTTGCCTTGCCATTAAAATATTCAAAACGGGATTGTTCTGAAGGATTTGTTATGCTGATATGGACAATTCTTCTGATGCCTGCTTTTTTTGCGGCATCAAACAGCAATCGGGAATTTTCGACCGCCTCCGAATAGGTAAAGTCCGCGTGATTGAATCGAACCCAGTAGTTGTTGTAGAGAACGGCTGCTCCCCTCAATGATTCAGCAAGTTTTTTAGAATTGTCAAAGTTGAAAGGAAATGCTCGTATCGTACCGTTAAAGGGATTCGTGCGAGCAGGAGAGTTTGTTATGGTATGTACTTGACGGCCGGCCTCAAGTAATCGTTCGGCGATGTATTTCCCTGAAAACCCAAAGGCTCCTGTCACAACATGGACGCTTTCGGTTTGCATAGTTTCTTCTCCCTTCTTTATTGCATATGGTTATCTGTCATTTCTTTTTAGTGAGACCAAACAAGTTCCTCTTCAAGTCTTCCAGTGTCATCAAAACTCCGACAAGTTTATCCATTGTCTGGATGAAATCTTCGAGTTTTTTTAGTCTCTCTACAGCAAAAGCCGCTTCAGCAGTTTTTGCGGCTTTCTGCGCTTCCCTTGATTTCTGAAGGAGATTGCTCACTGAATCAAGAGCCAGATCAAACTCTTTCTTCTCCCTTTCCCTCAATACTCCCCTTACTATCTTCCAGAAATCCGTTTCTGCCTCATAATAGTCCTTTCTGTCGCCTTTTACCCACACAGTTCTGACCATATTCCATCGTTCGAGCGCCCTTATATTAATGCTCGTATTCCCTTTGCTTATGGACAGCTGTTCTGACATCAAATCAAGGGTAAGCGGTTTGGGTGAAAGATAGAGAAGTCCGTATAATTGTCCCATTATCTTGCTGAACCCCCAGAAGGAAGTGATCCTTCCCATGGCCTCCATGAGGCCTTCTCGAATTTCCTCTGCCGGGTTGCTCATGTGCTTTTTCTCCTTTCAATATCTTTTTCAATGCCTTTGAACTTTCTGATGACCACAAAAACGATGAGACCAATAGAGAACAAGATAATGGCGGTTGACGTGCCATTTAGACCATTTTTCACCTGACTTACTCCTGCCAGGAACAGCTGTCGTTCAGAGGTCCCCTCCGGACACCATTTCAGGGCTGAACTTATAATGTAAAGGGCAAACCATGCCTCAACGGCGATGGACCAGAAGCGTGCTCTTTCTTTCCCCTCACAGATGTCGACCATCATTACAAAGAACCTTTTGTGAATAATTATGATTATGGCCAATACAACAATTGAACATATCGCCAAACCCGCCAGGAAATAGCCCGTTTCCGTCATTTGATCTAATATTACGAACGTTTAGAACTTTCTAAACAAATGGTACAATGAGGCGAGTGCTTTGTCAACTATTATTTTTATATTGAAGTCTGTTTCTGAAGGCCCCCAGGTGACCCTAGTGGTGGTGGCCGGGTTCTTCATCCTCGGTGTGAATCTGACAGTAAAGGCCGCTGCTTTCACATTCCACGCATTCGAACTGCAGCAGGATATGGCTGATTTCGAGGTCCTGCAGCATGCCTTCGATCTTTTTCTTCAGGGGTTCGAGCGCGCTCAGCTTCTGGTCATGCACCCAGACGTGGGCTGAAAATGATACCCTCCGGTGGGTGAGCGACCAGATGTGGATATCATGGATCCCCATCACCTCAGGCAATGCAGCGATCTGTTTCGCGATCTTCTCGACATCAAACCCCTTCGGGACAAGTTCGAGAAATACGTGGGTTGCCTCTTTCACCACCCGTACGCCTCCGGACAGGATAATGATGCCGACAAGCATGCCCGCACCGGGGTCGGCATAGACCCACCCAGTCAGATATATGATAATGCCGGAGATGATTACGCCGACGGACGAGAAGGTGTCCCCCAAAACATGGAGCCACGCGCTTTTGATATTCAGGTCATGATGGCCCTTGCCGAGAATCAGCGCCATGATGATATTGCCGATAAGTCCCCCTACGGCGATTGGCAGCATTACGGCTATATCGATCTGCTGCGGAGAGACGAACCTGTTATAAGATTCCATAAAGATGAAGACTGATATGCCGAAGAGGCCGAAGCCGTTTATTATCGCTGCAAGCAGGCCGACTCGCTGGTAGCCGTAGGTCGCCCTGTAATCGGACGGCCGTTTGCTTATCCGGGCGGCGATCATGCTCAGTCCGAGCGCGAAGGCATCGGTCATGACATGGCCCGCGTCGCTCAGGAGCGCCAGGCTGTTGGACAGCAGACCGCCGATCACCTCGACC
>JAOUFU010000030.1 GCA_029858035.1 Phycisphaerae bacterium | reverse complement strand
GCTGCAGGACCCGGACCTGTACTGGAAGAAATATGAGATTATCCGGCAAAAATTCTGGCGGATTTTTGAGGAGGAGCGGAGAAATCCTGAACTTGCTGAGGTCCTTAAAGAAAAGATAAGACTCGAGTACTGGCGGGACAGACTGCTTCGAGAAATCAGGAGGGCAAAGGACGAGAAGAAAAAGAAAGAATTAATTAACAAGCTCAGAGAAGCACTCAGCCGAAGGTTTGACCTGATTGTAAGGGAAAAGGAAATTGCATATAAGTGGCTCCGTGACAGGCTTGAGGAGCTGAAAAAACGCGTAGAGGAAAGTCAGGCTGAGATTGATGAGCTCAAGGTCCCGAAGATCAAGAAGCAGAATATTGATAAGCGGATCGATGACCTCTTAAAACAAGATTAAAATACCCGCAAAACCTTGCAGAAATTCCACAAGGCTTTGTTTATGTTGTCGTTTGCATTTCGCGGTCTTTTAAGGACAGCTTTCAAGCCACTGCAAGGCCAGAATAGCATAGTCATCAAAGTCGGCGTCACCGTCACAGTCTAAATCACCGTTGCTGTGGCCGCCGGGCAAACCGGTCCACAGCCAGTCAACGGCAAACACCTTCAAGTCAAGTGATGTCACAGTGCTGTCGAGATCGTAATCTGCGCAGCCGGTACACTCATCAGGATTTGTGAAGAGCACAAAGGACATGTCCTCGCCCTGGCCGGTCTGGTCCTTTTGTATCTGCCAATCCCAGTTGGCCGTATCTTTCCACCAGCCTTTAACTGCGTAGTCATTAAAGGTATGCGGGTGGTTTGTCCAGCCCCATTCGTATTCAGGATCACGTGCCACGTAGACAGCAACAACGCTTATCCAGTAGATACCTTCGATTTTTTTCTGATAGAACCATTTGTCCCATGGCAATTTCACCGAATAGCGGAATACGGGTTCGGCGGGGAATTCGTGCGGATATTTGTCGTAGCCGACAAGAACCTGGTCATAATCGTAGGCTTTGTATTCCCAGATGGGCTCGTTAGGATGACTGTATCCGCCAAAGGGTGAAGCTTGGGCATCGGTCCAGAATCTTAAGAGGAAGTAATCCGGCCTAATCGAGGCTGGCGCTACTGGTTTTCCCTGGCAGGCTTCGTATGTGTAATCGATATATGAGCCCCACCAGACAATAGCCGTAACGGGCTTTCTTCGTCGGCAAATCCAGTCGTCGGCCACCATCAACGGTGGATTCGGCTCTAAATTTCCATCTGAATCCTCCTTCGCCCATGAGTTTACATCCTCATAATGCGGCCAGTTCCGAAGACCTGTGAAGGCCTGACGCCACTTGACTGAGTCACCGCTGGTTTGGAGTGCAAAAGCTGCATCATAGCTTTCATTCTCGTATTCGAGGGGAGTGATTTGGCCCGGATTGACAATCAAATCCTGATGAAGGTCTTCATCAATATTGACTGTTACGGCATCATCCATCCATGACCACGGCCGCGTCTTCCAGCCCCACGGATACAGAACGTCACCATCTTCGTACACCGCCGCTATGCTGACCCAGAAGATATCATCAGTAGTTTTATTTAGGTGCAATCCCTGCCGGAAGAACTCAGCCTCCTCCAGCATAAGGCTGTACTTAAAGCAAATATCCTCCGGATGTCGCGGAAATATATCGGTCCCGACCTCTTCATCAGCCACGCGCGCCGCGTCAATTTCAAGCAGCCACAATAACCTCTCCGGCCGACTAAACGTCACAGCACACGGATCGGCCGGGATGTTGTTCCAGAAACCGATACGCCAGCCTATTGGCTGTGTCGGTGGAATCTTCGGGTCTCCATTCCAGCCATAGTGTGAACCCCACCAGTGAATCCCTGTCACCGGCATATCTCCAATACAGCGGTAATCATCGGCCACAACCTTCCACCGTGGAACCTGGGGACGTGGCCCGTTAGACTGTTCGTCCCAGCCGCAAAAAACAGGTGTTTCCAGAAGCAAATTAGTCTCTACGGGCGGCTGTGACCACTTCAGCGAGCGTAAGTCTGTTTCGGTGTTGATGACAAAGGACAAATCCGTAGGCATACCTGCATAAGGATGGCTCGAAGGATATTCCAGGTTTCTTATACCGAGACAGTCAGGGTATGGGGGAAAGAACGCATCGGTTTTCATGTCCGGTATGATCCCGTAATGCCCATCCGCCGGGTCACGAACCAACCAGCCAAAACTAACTGACTGAGGACTTGGATCCGGTTTCGGATTGATCTGCAAATAGTATGTCTGTGGGTCCGCTTGCGTTCCTCTTTGGATAATGGGTTCAATGCCGGGAACCTCCAGATTCATATTATACTGATAGACCGTCCAGCCGGGAGGGTCCTGCTGGCCATAATAGTCCCACCACTTTCCGTCCTTGACATAAGTTACTTCTCTGACGGTGAACTGGCTCTTATCTATAGTTGCTGCCCAGCCCTCCGCAAGATTCCAGATGTTGACATCAAACTTGATATTTTCAGGGCCTGCATTTCCGCCGGCATCAACCGGAAGCTCGTCTTTTAGCCACACTCCCCAGATGTGTATGGATGTAATAGGGCCGGTCTGCGTGCACTTAAAATCTTCGCGCCATGGACCGCACCCTCCAATATTAGGCGGTGGCGTAAACGCGGCCATTCCGTTACCTGTCAAATCAGGCCTTTGGATATACTTGGCCGGGTCGCCTTCGTTCCAGTCCGCCAATACTATGTTAGTTGAGATTAGAAGAAACAGACTTGTAAACAGTAGCTTTTTCATCGTTTTGGCTCCAAATATGGGAGTTATTTTAACTAAGTACATCAGAGGGGATAAGGATAAATACAAACCAACATTTAGAATATAAAAACGGCAGATATGTATTCCCCTCATCATTGGTCTCACTCCTTTTTCCAGCAAGTCCGTAACAAGCAGGACTTGACTTGTTTTAGATTATTTAATTTTACCATCCAAAGACTGCAAATGTCAAGAACAAACCGCCCAAATCCGCAGCTTTTTCGCTTTATCTGCGTCCATGCCTAAAACCCAAATACAACAAAAGAAAAAGGGCTGCAAGCGGTTAAGCTCACAGCCCCAAGGTCGCCGGAATCACCTCTTGTTAAAGATTTCGGTTCCTACTCTTCTCATTCAACGGCGGAGATTACCCCTACGATCTCGAATTCGGCAGCTGGAAGTGCACGAAAATCAATAGTGCCATGAGCGATAAGACGACCGGTTACCCCTTCATATACGCCCGTCCCTGACACGACTTCCATGTTTGCATTGAGCGTGTAAAGGCCGGGTGTATCGGTGGGTTCGGCAATTTCCATATCAGATGTCGTGATGCTTCCGTCAGCGAAAGTGAAGGTGTGCGTAGCCAACACATGTTGCACTCCATCTTCGCTGACTTTGGGCGGTGCAAGCACAGTAACCAATAGTTGTGCCGATTTCTCCTGCCCTCGAATAACGAGCGTTGCTGATCCTGCAAACTGGAATTCATTAATAGCACTCGAAGATCCCGAACCCGATACCGGGTCTCGTGCAGGTTCGGCGAAAGCTGCGCTTATAACGACTAATACGGCAAGCGAAAGAACTGTTATGGCACTTACTTTTGTAATTTTTGATTTCATCGAACTATTCTCCAATTTTGAATTAACTTGTTAAAAACCTACCTTTCAAAAACACGTGTGTAGCTATTACACGGCTACAAGACCTTCAACCAAAAATTCTTACAAACCTTATCATCTACTTCATTCATATAACCTCCTTTCGCAAAACAAAGTTTGTAGATTTTGCTTTTTGAACTATGTAATATTATTATTTCAATGGCCAGTCGGCCGGGCAGTAGCAAAGCCATTGCTCAACAAACATTCCAAGATCGATATTGTTTACTCCATCCATCCCGTTAAGGTCGGCACCGTTGCACCAGTTATTGTCTTCATTGCAGGTCTCATCCAGCCAGTGTTCTGCGAATCTTGCGTAGCTGTCGAAATCGACTATGCAGAGTGGTCCGCCCGGCCAGAAACCGCCGAGCAGCTCATAGTTGCCGCCTGCCGAGTAGGCCGCATCCGGCTGACCAATCGTACCGGTAAGTGTATACGGCCCGCCGCTGCTTTGTCCGCCACCTCCGTCAATTGTGTACCAACTCAACCCATAATCACCGAAAGCTGGTATAACCATAAATAATAAAGCAAATAATAGAATCCGCCTGTCTCTCATTTTATTGTCCCTTTCTGCGAATCATTTATTCGGAAAATGATTGTTTCCAATTTGACCAGTCTTGTCTCCAATGCTTTGTTCTGTTTATAGAGCTGTTCAATATAAATATGTGCCTTCTCCAGTTCTTCAACAATGCCTCGCCTGTGCGCTCCAACTTCAAGTATTTCCCGGCCATCCTCGTCCAATTCTGCCTTTGGAATAGCTGGCAGGTGCTTCTCCCGCCACATAAATTCTGAATGTTCTTCAATCGATCCCAGCTCATAATCAGGCTCAAATACATAATCTGCGTGCAACTGACTTCCTCTTTGGTAAATGGACCCGTTCACATCTAACTTGCCCGCAGGATTCGTAGTCCCGATGCCGACATTGCCACCTATGATAGCCATAACGTTATCAGCGCTTATGTTTGCCGAGCTTGTTCCTACACCAATCCCCACCGAACGAGTCCCTGATACAGTTATGTCGGTACCGATGGCAGTAGAGTATGCCCCACTGGCGGTACTACCGGTTCCCATAGCAATTGTATAATTGTTAGTGGCGTCTGCATTAGCTCCGAGGGCAACTGCCAGAATCCCGGTTGCAGTAGTCTGACTTGCGCCGATGGCCGCTGCCGGAGAGTTGTCACTAACCACGTGCAGCCTGACATTTGTATTCAATGTACCGATGCCGACACCATTTGAATCAACAAATAGGGTCGGCGTAGTGCTGCCGAATCCGACCATAAGGGAATCAGCAATATTGTTAACAAGATTGTTTTCATAGTTTTCGCCCATACCAATAGCGATAGTGTGATCTGCGGGCCCTGCAGTTACGAAAGTACCCATGGCGATTGAGTTCCTCCCGCTGGCGGTTGTGGAAGTCCCCATCGTGGTCGAGGACACTCCGCCGGCGGTTGTGCCCCAACCCATTGCGGCTGAGTTCTCCCCGCCGGCGGTTGTGCCTCTCCCCATTGCGAATGAGTAGTTCCCGCTGGCTGTTGTGGCAGTCCCCATTGTCGTTGAAAAGTCACCGCTGGCGGTTGTTCTATTACCTGTCGCAGTTGAGCCATACCCGTTAGCGGTTGTATTATCCCCCATTGCAGTTGAGGCGAAAGCGCTCGCAGTTGTTCCACTCCCCATAGCGGTTGAGTACTCCCCACTGGCTGTTGTGAGGTGACCCATTGCCGTTGAGCCGGCACCGTTGGCGTCTGTGCTATTTCCCATTGCTGTTGAGTAGTTCCCACCGGCGGTTGTTCCACTACCCATTGCGGTTGAGATGTAAGCGCTGGCGGTTGTATTATCCCCCATTGCAGTTGAGGCCCGCCCGCTGGCGTTTGTTCTACTGCCCGTTGCAGTTGATTCGAGCCCATTGGCGATTGTGCTATAACCCATTGCTGTTGAGTAGTCCCCACCGGCGTTTGTTCCACCACCCATTGCGGTTGAGGTTTCCCCGCTGGCGGTTGTACCGTTTCCCATTGCAGTTGAATGCTTGCCAACGTTTATATCATCCCACTGGCTGCCATTTGCCATACCGGCTCTAAGTGCCATCTTTGACTCATCCCAGAACATCCTGCTGCCGCTTTCGCTGCCAAAAAGAGTAACATCGTGGCCGGTTCCATCAACACCTACATTCAGCGTCCCTCGAACTTCCAGCCTCGCCTCAGGGGCACTCACACCGATCCCGACGTTGGAGTCTACAATCAGCTCCCCTGTTACTTTCATCTTTCCCTCGAAATATCCTGCGTAGCCCTCATTGCTGTCGGTCTTTCCGTATATACCATAGTTGGTCCCAAACGAAGCGGAAGCGTAACCATAAACGCCGGTGGCTTTGATACCAAAGACCTCGGAATAAACACCACGCCCCCTATCACCGCCCGCTTCGAAATATCCCCCGATATTAGTGACTGCACCTGTAGCACTTGCATATCCATAAACACCTGTGCCTGAATCACTCTTGCTTTCTCCGACTACACCTGCGGAGATCCCGGTCGTATTAGAGGCCAGACCTTTAACACCATAACCTCCGGCACCGGAAGAGTGACCTAAAATCCCGTGGCCTTTAGCAGCGGTATTGGTAACATTAAGGACATGATTTATATCTGAACCTATAAGCTCAAGAGGCACTTCAACGTTGAGTGTGACATCCCCGGATGGGCCGCCGCCGTTCAGGCCGGCACCTGCAGTAACTGATGTAATATCACCGCTTCCAATATCATCGACTCCATCCGAAAATCCCGGTGGAATATTATTAAGATTGCCCCAGTCGGCGCCTTTTGCATATAGTGCATACGGGATCGGTGTCACTTCATGTCGCGGACTCAGCGTAACAAAATCTTTAGGATTGTTACTGTCCCCAACCCGAACAACAATCTCAAGCCACCGGGCCTCACCGTTAAATACCTTGGCATCGTTAAAGTCCAGCTCAACGGTAAAGTAGCCGTCGATGACATCAACGTCGGCTACATTCACATCGCAGCCCACCTGATTTCCGTAAATGATATTCGGATCGTCATAAAGCCTGAACTCGAAATCATAGAGGCCGTCCGCAACGCTGTTGGCGTCGATCAGCCGGCCTTGATAGGTCCAGGCTGTACCGACCGGTACAGCTCTGGCAGAGGCAACTATGCAGACTATCAGACCTAAAGCCACAACTTTAATTTTTGATGTTTTTTTTCTTTCCATCGTTCGTTCTGTCCTTTCAAAAACGTTCCCTGCCTGAGTAGGAACAGTTAATATTTCGCAGGATATCCTTGCCGGATCTATCTGGCGGCATAGAACCGGGCTTGCTCTATCGTTCTTTCCAAAGTCTCAAGCCTTTGCTTCAATTCTTGATTTTGTGCTCTTAGCTCTTTTATTGCATTGACCATAGTCCAGATAATCGGATCGTTGTTGACCATCAGATAACCCTTGTCATTCTCCTCTACAGCCTCGGGAATCACATTTTGTACTTCCTGAGCAATGACGCCGATGAACTCCTTGTCTACCGGAAGTTCCAACTCATTGTCATCTCTGTAACTGTAATGAACGGGATTGAGTTTAGTTAACTCCGAAAGGCCACGTTCAAAATTGCCACTAATCTCCTTCAGTCGCATATCAGAGAAAATAGACCAACTGCCTCCACCAGGTTTTGCGGCCATACCATTAACGGCCAACATAAAGATATCAGGATCCATGGTCCCGATGCCCACATTGCCGTTGACGTGGACATCGCCTTCAAAGTAACCGGCATAGCCCCCCACTGTGCTATTGCCTTTTCCGTATACACCGTTGCCTGTTTCGCTAAGGCCGTAAACTCCATTGCTCATATGGGCAATGCCTAAAACACCCGCACCGCTTGTGTCGCCGGTTTCACCCATCACAGCGATACCACTTGAGGTCGTAACATCCATCTGTGCACCTGGTTCAGTGGTCCCAATGCCGACTTTACCGCCCATAATGGCCATTACGTTATCTGAGCTTATGTTTGCTTGGCTTATTCCGACACCGATACCCACAGAGCGCTTTCCAGATACGGTTATGTTGGTCCCTATGGCTGTTGAATACCATCCGTCGGTTCTGGTGTCGGTTCCCATCGCAATCGAGTAATTACTATTTGCGTCTGCATTGGCCCCGATGGCGACAGCATGTATACCAGTGGCGGTAGTCGCATCTGCGCCGATTGTCGCTGCGGCTGCATCACTACTTGTCACATCCAGTCGAGCTCCCGGTCCAGTTGTTCCAATGCCGACATTTCCGTTATATTGCCTTATTGACACTGCATCCTCGGCTCCGTAGGTGCCTATCTTTACGCCGTATCCGTAAACGGCTTTCATATAGTGTGGTGTATTGCCAAGATAGAGCACTCCTTCTTGCCCATTCGAGTTAAAACCATCCAGTCCTCGAACCAAAAGATTTCCCTGGCTGATTTCTAATTTTTGAGCCGGATTTGTCGTACCTATGCCGATGTTGCCCGTGACCATAGAATACATATCATTACCCGTGACCATCCAGTCATTGTTCAAATCGGTGTTCTGAGTGTATAGTGCGTATGGTGCGGGTGTTATTTCCTGGCGTGGACTAAGGATAACGAAATCGTCAGTATCATTGCCGTCACCCGGACGAACGCTAATCTCAAGCCAACGGTGGTCGCCATTGAAGATGTTAGGTTCACTGCCGAAATCCAGCTTTACCCTGAAATGACCTTCTATGACATCAAAATTGTTGACGTAAATCGTCTTTCCTTTCTGTGTGCCTGCGGCAGGTTTGTCGTACAGTTTGAGCTGGAAGTCGTAGAGCCCGTCGGCCGGAGCGTTCGCATTCAACAAACGCCCCTGATAAGTAAAGCCGATAGGCAATAGAGCCAGCTCGGAAATCTGGGCCTCACTTAAGGCCCTGTCGTAGATACGTACATCATCGATGAGTCCGTTCCACTCTCGATCCGGTCTTTCCGAATTGGATCCGATACGTACCTCTTCAGTATTAACTGAAATGGGCCCTGAAGTATCGTTGGAGGTATCCATAATACCATCTATATATAAAGATAATTTTGAGCCGTCATACAAAGCCGCTACGTGATGCCACTGACCGTCATTGACGTTTACAGCACCCTTTACATATACAGTACCAGTACATGCGAACTCCAAAAAATTACTACCTCTGTTTCTGGCTAATCTCCAGGCAGTACCTTTAGTAACAATGGCCTGCAACAGCTTGTCGAACGCCCCGACCTTTATCCATGTTGTAATCGTGATAGCTCCGCCTATATCAATGTTGTTCATGCCGCAGTTAACGTAGTCGCCGTCACCGTCCAGGCTCAACACGCCGCCTCGCTCATCGTCGAAATAAATACTCGCATCACCAACGAGAGTCCCATCAAACTCGTTCCCGGAGCTGTCCGACGCGTCTCTGTCAAACTCATAGTGCGCCAGCTCACCGACTGCTGACACGCGACCGATAAGGCACAGCGCCACAACCAAAATTGCCGGAAATCTTGTACTTTTCATTTTTGCCATCCTTTCTTTTTTGCGTTACAATGTTTCTGTCTTGTCTTCGGGCGCGCAAATCGGGCGCTCGGAGCAGGCTGGGCTGGTGAGGATGTTGCTGACATCAGTTAACTCGCCAGCCCCTTAAAATTTCAAATATCAACGTCTAAATCAGCTCACAAACACTGTCTTGTGAGCTAACATCATTCAACAGGACCCAGATACTTATCCAGCCAATCGAGAACCTCCTTAGTGAATTCCTTACGGAAATATCCACTTATGCCGTGGCCGGCCGGGTAAGTCTTGTGCACCTTGTGCTCGGCAGGAGTCCCCAAAAACTCAAACAGAGGTTTTTGTGACGTTTCAAAGGGGAAAATTGCATCATACATACCGTTTAACATCAGCGTCGGGACTTTTACTTGAGCAGCGAATCTCATCGGATCGGCTGAAGGCATTGGGCTGTCCTGCCATATCCAGCATCCCCCTCCGGCAAGAATCACCAGCCTTATCCGTTCCTCAAGAGCTATCCATAATGGACCGGTCCATGCCCCGCGGCTCTGGCCTAAATATGTGAGCTTTTCCAGGTCCATATCCCCCCGGCTTTCCAGATAGTCAATCGACCTGGCAATGTCCTGGTGCATCTGCACAAACCAGTTTCGATGAGCAATCGGTGTAGTGGCGGGATCAGGCAGACCCTGTTCAAAACTGCGCTCATAAGTGCTCTTGTATACAGGATAAATGACAGCCCGACCGCTCTGCACTATATAATCGAATGCGTCAATATTCCGAAGATTATCGCTTGAAGGAAACTTCCATGCAGCGGCTGATGGGAAAAACACAACCGGCTGGAACGGAGGTTTGCCTTCTTTCGGGACAAATAAATATGCAATCACCCGCTCATCTCCATAGGCGGCATTGAAGGTAATTTTTTCCTTGCGCCAATATTTTGGGCTTTCATCGATAGATTCGATTTTTGCCTCAAGTTCAGTTCGGTCATAGGAGTAGAAGCCTTTATCTGTGCGGAATTCTTCATCGGAAAGCGGCTTTATCTGAGATATATCTCTGAGAGCACGTCTCTGGATTGGTTCAAATAAAGATTGAGAAAGTGAATCCTTGTTCGGATAAATCACACAGCGAAATCCATTTTGAGATGAACGGTCGAATGGTGGTGCTATATTATGCAATCCAAACATATACTCAGGATCAGCCCACGCGCCGCCAAGTATATAATGCTGACTGCCCGTATCATCAATGGCATTGAAGCACCATTCCCTGACGTTACCGGCCATATCATATAGACCGTTTTGCCCCATCCCAGGATGGCTGCCCACGGCCGCCGGGTCTTTGCCGAAATTGCTACGCGGGACGATGACACCGGCATCCCAGTACCAGGCCGCTTCTTCCCAATGAGTTACAGTGGGCAGGCTCTTGCCAACAAACTCCGCATAGGCAGCCGCCTCATACCAGCTAATACCACAGACGGGGAATTGGGCCTGTCCTTCGGGATATGTTCCCCCCTCCCATGTCGACGGACCGGGCCGTCCTGTCTTGTCGATAAAATGGCTTATGGCCTGCTCCCAGGGAATCTCCTGCCCATCTTTAATGAATCGATGCTTCCAGTATTGCTGCTTTTCGTACCCCCCACTATCTACAAACTTTTTGTATTGCTTGTTTGTTACCTCGTATTTATCTATAAGATATACACCATAATCCTTTGAGTCTATCGGCACCATGTTGGAATGACCACCCTGCTTCTTCAAGAGGATTTTTAAACTTCTGGGATTTGTATTGTATTCTCCTGCGACAGATTCCCTGGTTTCAAAACCGTCCTTTACAATCTTCCAGCGATATATCCCTATCGGAAATCTGATTTCCTCGAGTGGAGACCGGCCAAGATATTGCCACCGGCCCTCAATATCAGTGTATTCTTTGTAGTAAACTTGCGCCCCACCAGGTCCCGTCCACACTGATAAAGTTCTTGATATTTCCGTCCATATTTTCACAAGTGTCGGGTCCTTGGGTATGTATTCTTCGGCCTTTTTAGCCAGGAAAAATGCGGCAAGGTAATCGTTTTGCTCAGCAAGCCTTGTTATCATTGGTAACGCTTCCTGTCTGGCCCATCGTACCTTCAGGCTTCGTAGATATGCAATTAAACCTACTGCAGAGCCAACTAAAAACACCACTAATACCCCTGCGGCAACAATACGTGCTCGATGTCTTCGCCAGTACTTCTGCAAACGATATATAGTACCGGGTGAGCCGGCAAGTATCGGCTCGTTCCTCAGGTGTCTCTGGATATCTTCTACGAGTGTATGGACCGTCTCATATCGCCGTGTCCGGTCTTTCTCCAGCGACTTCATCACTATCCAGTCCAAATCGCCGCGAATCGACTTTCTAAGCAAATCCGGGTTCGTGTCGCGATGTTTGGCAACTTCTGTAAGGCTGTCGCCCAAAGTGTTCAGCTTCGTAGAAGGTCTGGTTGGTTCTTCCTCGCGGATAATTCGTTGCAGCTCAAGATATCCGGCACTGCGAAGTTTCTCTGCATCAAAAGGCGTCGTTCCTGTCAGCAACTCGTACAGCAGGACGCCGAGCGAGTAAATATCAGTGCGGGTATCGACATCCAATCCGCTCATCTCGGCCTGCTCCGGGCTCATGTAAGCCGGCGTTCCAATCATTTGGGCGTATCGGGTAAACAGTGTCTTTTCAGTAAGCCGTTGGTTGGTGGCCTTGGCAATGCCAAAGTCAATCACCTTGGGCACAGGATTGCCATCATGAAGCGTCACCAAGACATTCGTCGGCTTGAGGTCCCGGTGAATGATGCCCTTCTGATGAGCGTGTTTAGTGGCATTACATACTTGAACGAACAAGTCCAGTCGTTCGCGGGTACCCAGCTTGTTCTTGTCGCAGTATTCCGTGATGGATACCCCCTTGACCAGCTCCATCACAAAGTATGGCCGGCCCGTTTCAGTCGCCCCGGCATCAAAAACCTTGGCAATATTGGGATGATCCATTATCGCCAGGGCCTGTCTTTCAGCCTCAAAACGAGCTATTACCTGTTTGGTGTCCATGCCCAGTTTGATAATCTTTAAGGCAACTTTACGGCGAACAGGCCTTTCCTGCTCCGCCATATAAACAACCGCCATACCACCTTCGCCTATTTGCTCTAATAGCTTATACTTGCCAATAACCGCACCGGAACCTTCGATAACGGGCATGGTCTGTAAGGTTGTACCCAAAAAAGGAGCTGCATCTTCAAGAATGCTGCGTTCACTTTCCTGGACTTCTAATAAAGCCTCTACACGAGCCAAAAGGTCGACATCATCTCCACAGGCCTTTTTCAGATAATTGCTCCGCTCGGCTGGTGAATTCATTTCGAGAGCTGAATAAAAAATCGATTCTTCATTTTTGTGCTCGGTACGCATAAATTACTCCTTGTCTTCTATTATGTAATGCGCTTTTTGAAGGCAAAATACCCCAACAAAAATGGAAAAATCTCAAAATTTTAAAAATCAGCCTTTGGTTTATTGGCCACCTTTTGAGATTTCCAGGTGCAGCCAGGAACGAGAATATGCCCAGTAACGGTCGGCTGTATTGATAGATATGTCTAAGACTTTAGCTGCCTGCTCGCTGGTTAATCCGGCAAAAAAACGAAGCCTTACCAGTTCCGCTTTGACCTTGTCTTTCTTTGAAAACTTTTCAAGGGCTTCGTCAAGAGCAATAAGGTCCTCCGAAGGGCCCTCTATACCCAAATCCACCTCCTGAAGGTCAACTTTGTGAAGGTCTCCACCGCGTTTAAGACGCTGTTTGCGCCGGGCGTTTTCGATTAGAATGCGCCGCATGGCCTCAGCCGCCGCCTTAAAAAAGTGACCGCGGCTCTTCCAATTCTGCTCTTGTCCACCTAACATGCGGATGTACGCTTCATGAACAAGGGCGGTGGCCTGAAGTGTTTGGCCTGGTCGTTCCCTCGACAGCTTCTGGGCCGCTAAAAGACGCAGCTCCTCATAGATTAGCGGAAGTAGTTGATCTACAGCCCGTGCGTCTCCCTGCTCTATCGCGTTCAATATACGGGTAACGTCACTCATCTCTTTGCCTTAATCCTTACAGCTTCACGGCAAGGTGTGCCACCCGCTCTCCGAGTCGCCCGGCACTGTCGAGCTCCTTCGGCCCGATTCCGGGATCGATTGGTCCGGTCATCGCACCGGCGCCGGCCTCGGCCCAAATGTCCTGACCCTCCTGGTCTTGATAAAGGGGGCCGGCAACGACCATCCGGTTGTTTATCATAAACAAAAGAAGCGAGATGACCGTATGTTCCTTGCCTCCCATCTGACCACCTCCTGTGGCGAACGCCCCCCCTACCTTGTCCGTAAAATCCACCTTCATTTTCCACGACCAGTCATCGATCACGGTTTTCATTCTGCCGGGTATGTTGGCATAATAGGCGGGACATCCCAGAACAATCGCCTCTGCTGCTGTGAGGTCTTCTTTGGTCACTTCACGCACCCTCTTGACCGCAGCAACCGCACCGGCCACACGCTTGACACCTTCGGCCACTGCCTGCGCCATTTGTTTGGTGTTCCCAGTCAGGGAGTCGTAAGCAATCAGAACGTCGGCGGTTTTCTTTTTAATAAGCGGCAAATCTTCGAGCGAAACGTTTTGCCCTTGGGCTTTGCGGTACTTGGTCAGCACCAGGTCATCATCCTGAATGATACCCACACCCGGCGCGTACGTTTTATAGCACAAGTCGGCCGGGTCTATTCCGGACGTCTCTTCAACTTTTATACAGTTTCTAAATGTCCCCGCCGGCGTCTTCATCGTCACGTCATCGCTGATTATCTCGGCCCTGTCCTGGGCGTTCGGTGCGATCTCCTGGTAATGCCTGGCCCCCAAAAGAACTGTACCGGGCATTATGATACCTGCTCTCGAACCTTCTTCATCCGCTCTCCACGCCCCCGAGTGGTTGACTATCTTGCCATCCTTGTAGTCGTCCACCTCCTCCCCGAAATAGAATACATCGCCGTGCTCTTTGCAAATGGCGAAATAGTTCCTCGATATCTCTTTCAGTTTTCCGTCCACTTCTTCCCGTTCTTCCACAATTCTCGTTATTACGTCGCCGATCTTCTTTGTTTCATTCAGGACGGTAATAACTACTTTCTCCTCGCTGCTTTCCAGCGTAAGTTGATGACCGGGTTCGAGAATAAAGAACCGATTCCTGCCGACCGAAGAGAACGTGCAGTTCTCCTGATGAAAAGAATCGGTCCACTTTTTTTCCTGCCCGCCACCCGGAGCCGCTTCTTCACCTGCCTTCTCCTTGATCTCCTTGACTTTCCCTTCAGCCGAGATTTCAACTTCGTACTCTTTTGCCCCGGAACGAACGTCCACGTCATACTGGCCTGGGTTCTCGCCTTCAGCCTCCTTTTCGATCTTTATAATCCTGCCCTTTGGAAAGGCCTTGTCAATGGCTTTTCTTATGACGGCCGGTAGCTCCGACTGCAGGACAGTAACTTTCCTCTCTTGCGCTGCGGCCTCGGATACACAACATACGACCGCCAGCAACGCCGACCACACGACAGCAGCTAAAATTACGCCATACCAACCTGACTTCAGTTTCATGACAGATCTCCTTTACTAATTGGGGATTTCCCATATACTATGAATTTGAATTGACTCTTCCATATACAATGTCTGGCGACCATTATAACAATGGCCTGCCAAAGTTCAATTGAGATTATCTTCCGGGGACAATACATAGGTTTTTTTCAACGAAGACAGTGTCTTCTCAAGCTCCTGATTGCTCAGGGGACGGTCCCACATGAGTAAGCGGGCCAACTCACCGTCAAAGGACTCATGGCCCGGATGGTTCGTTGCATCACGTTCCTGTCCAATCGCCATTTTGGATGAGTTTGCCTTTGGATTGACGGGGAAAGGCCTGGACGCCACAGGTTTGGTCCCATTGACGAAAAGCTCGATGGTGACTTTTCCGGTGCCGGCGCCCATACGGCCGGCGATTACATAGTAGCGGTTCTTTTCCAGCCTGGGACCAGGAACTTGAGGATTGTTCTCATCCCACCGGCCAAAGGTGATGCCACTTCGAGAACCCATCCAAAGCGTGTTATCGTCCTTTAGACCCGCCCAAAATCCTTCATATTTCCCACCGTTTCTTAAGTTCCCGAAAAAAGAATTCACGTCTTTTAGCCCAGATACCTGCGAGTATACCGACATCACGACAAACCACGTGTAGCCACTGCCTGTAATAAGATGGTCAAAGGCGTCTTCATCGCTATTGATCAGCTCCTGTCGTCTAAACACAACGGTGTTATGACCACCAATGGCCGTCACTTTTTCTTTCAGCTTAGGGTGCCCCGTCCCCTTTTTGTGACCGGCGTCTCTCGTTGCTATGAAGGTCCTGGTTTTGAATTCCACCTGATTTTTCCAGGACGAGACTAACCCGTTAACTATTTTGATTCCCCGGTCCGCGTCGAGATCCAGGATTAGCCCTTTGCGTACAATTTCAATCTTTGCTTTCTGATGCGATTTTGCTCTAAGCCGAGCGGTGCCGGTCAATGCCATTACAAAGACAACGGATAGAACAGCCTGGTATTTAGATATTATCATTTTTTGATTCCTTTCCAAGTCCGGACAGCCCGGATATTCGCACCGTAAATAAACTCGTACATGGTGAATGACCATATTGAATTGTACCTTAAATCGTCGAAGATGCAAGAATTAGCGGTATTGTGTTTTATCATAACAGAAAACACGTATCGCTGGATGTGCACAGGAAGGAACATAACACGGCCATGTTAATACCTGATATCTTTATTTGTTAATGTGTCGGCAAAAAAGCCGGTTGGTGTTCACTGAGCCTTCGTCCGGAAACGCACGTTATCAGCGTGCTTGCCGATGCGCACCGGCTTGGATCCTTTCATTAGTTTCGAGCCAAGTATCTCAACGTTCTCGAAGGTCACGTCGCGAACGTCATGCTCGGCATCGGCCCCCTCTATCTGCACAAGGTATTCCCCGCTTTGGCCGTCTACTGTTATATTGCTGAACCGGACTTTGCGGATGAATCCGGGCACCTTCTTGCGCATATACTGGTTAACCACGGGGCGCAGGCGGATAAACTCCCTTTGGCCTTCGCCGTGGATCCGGATGTTCTCGATTGTGATATCCTCCAGCCTCATGTCCTCGCCCGGCTCCAACAGGAATGGTGTCATGCTGAAGTGGATAATGTCGAGATTGCGGAAAGTCACGTTGCGCATAAACGCAGCCCGGCTCTCGTGTCCGAGCAGGAAGATACGGGCCCGGTCGCACCAGAGAATCGAATTCTCCACGGTGATGCGTTCAACGTCGCTGTTCGGTGCGCTGAAGTCGAGCCCTTTAAGGGCGACGCAATCATCATCGCTTCGGATGAAGCAATCGGTTATCAATACATCCTGGGAGTTGCACGGATTGATGCCGTCATCGTTCTGAACACGGGAGTTGCAGAGCTTGACATTGCGGACCGTTACCCGCTGACAGTTCTTCGGCACAATAGTCCAATGGGAGGAGCCTCGCAGCGTTATGCCACACACCTCGACATCGGTACTATTGCGAATCGCAATCAGGTTACCCACCGGGCCTTTTCGCCACTGCCAGTCTGAACCGTCCAGAATGCCGCGTCCGCAAATCCGAATATTTGCTCCCTCGGCCAGTACCTCCGCCTTGACGACCGATCCACCGGCGAGATAAAGGGTTTGATTGCTCTTCAAGACAATTTTCTCCGGCTTGTGCACACCGGGGGCAAAGTAGATTACGTCCTTATCGCCGGGCTTTGGCGCACGTTTTACCAGGGGATTTGCAAACAGCAGCAGTGGCCCTTTCCTGCCGTCCGGTTCTATGCTGAGCTTGAGGGGCCGGTCCATTGACAGGCTGAGTGTGTGTTCATCCTCCAGTGTTGGCTTGACGCCGGATGACTGGGGCCTGATCACTACGTTTCGGAGCGAGCGTTTTGACACTATTCGAATCACTACACGTCCCGACATATCAAAGTTGGCAAACGAATACGAACCACCATGGTCCCACTGTTTTCCCGCGAACGGCGGATCGAGAACGCGGGCCGTGTATACATCAACCGTCCGGCCCGCTACCTGCACTTTATAGTCGTCTGACAAGGCTTCACCGGCCGGAGCCGGATAAGTTACAACCTTTGCCGTATTCGTCGCAGCACTCCAGCTTTGGTCTGAAGCCATGATGAAAGTTACAACCAGAAATCCAACTGCCAGCAGTACGTCGGCGTGTCCGGCTCTCATTTTAGCGTGTTTGCATCGCATAAATTCATTAGTGGTCTTCATAGTGCCTTTTGCTCCCTGTATCAAGTCCTGTTCTGTCCATTTATTCGTATGTGTCTGATAATTATAGGAAACGATAGCACTAATTCGAAGAATCTCAAGCTTATTTTGAGCGAATTGCATGGATAACAAATCGTCTCGGATTTACGAAATTCACCGTTTCTCTACATTGATCGGCGATTTGACCGGTTCAATAGACCGGGAGAGTTGTGGATTTTGACAGGTTGACATAGTATTATAGAAGCGCAGTGGGCTTTGAGAAGCC
>JAOUFU010000412.1 GCA_029858035.1 Phycisphaerae bacterium | reverse complement strand
GTATCAAGCACATGGAAAGGCGGCGACATGGTGGATGTCAAAATGCCGTTTAGCCTGCGTACCGAGGGATTTCGTGATAACCCGAAACGAATTGCCTTCATGAACGGCCCGCTGGTGCTCTGTGCAGAGGTGGAGGCCGGCAGTGCCGAAAGGCGTCCCTCTTGGGAGAATTATCCAGCCATTGTGACCGGCTCTGACCGGGTACTGTCTGCCATAAAGCCTCTCCCGGACAAACCATCCTGTTTCACCGGTTCGCAGGAAATCTTCTGCACCGTTGACAAGACTCGCAGCAAAGACATAACACTGGAACCGTTCTACCAGATGCACGGCAACAGGCACTATATCGTTTACTGGGACATCTTCACACCTGTGCAATGGCAGGCGAAGGAGAAAGAATACAAGGCTGAGCTTGCCCGAAAAAAGGAGCTCCAAATCCAGACTGTGGATGAAGTAGACCCCGGTGAAGAACAAAACGAGCGTAACCACAATCTTCAGGCCCGGCAGTCTTCATCAGGCGTTTTCTCAGAGCGAAGGTGGAGGCACGCAACCGACGGAGGATGGTTCAGCTACGATGTGAAAGTGCTTCCCGATAAGCCGATGGGGCTTTTAGTCACCTACTGGGGCAGCGATGGCGGCAACCGTGTGTTCGACATCCTCGTGGACGGCACCAAACTCGCCGCTCAGCGTCTCCAGAACAATCGTCCAGGCCGGTTCTACGATGAAGTGTATCCGGTCCCTGAGTTGCTCACCATGAGTAAGAATAAGGTTACTGTCAAATTCCAGGCGCATACCGGCGCCTGGGCCGGCGGCGTTTATAAGCTTCGTACCATCAAAGTTAAGTAATATGATGAAAGCAAAGGGCCTCACCAGCTTAGTTGAGAAAGTTGATCTCGGAGCTTTTTTATGAAACTTAAAAAAGGTGCTAACCGTAGAGAATTACTCAAAACTTTAGGGGGCCTGCCTCTTATCGGCTCGCTCTTATCTCAATCTGCAAAGGCAAAATCGCAGGACAAAGTAGACGCCGTAACCGGCCCTACTTACGTTACAAGGTCGGACAAACTGGAATATGCAAGACTCAAAAGCCTAAATTTGAACGACCCGAAAACAGTCGCCAGGCAAAAGAAGATGCCCGTTGGAAAAATCGGCAATCTTACTCTCGGCCGTCTTATCAGCGGCAGCAATCTTATCAGCATGAATATGCACGCCAGGGACCTAAATTATGTGCGGGCCCTCGCTGCCAATTACAACACCGAAGAAAGAATCTTCATGACGTTGAAGCTGTGCGAGGAATACGGAATCAATTCCGTCGTTCTCAAAAATCATAATTTTAAGCAGTTCAGACTGTCGAAATACTGGGACGAGTGGGGCGGCAAGATGAAATGGCTTGCCGACGTTATCACAACGGACATCAACAATTACGAAAGACTTTTGGTCGAGCATCTGGAATTAGGGGCTTCGGGGGCCTATTTGTGGGGAGGCGCCAGTGATACATGGTATTACCAGAAGAAAAAAGGCAATATCATCAAGGCCTTCGAAATCATGAAGAAATATGATGTTCCCGTCGGCATCTGTGCGCATCGGATAGAGCCTATCATGTTTTGTGAAAAGGAAGGGATCGTGCCTGATTTTTACATGAAGACTCTGCATCACGACCGCTACTGGTCTGCTCATCCGAAAACCAATAGACGGTTCATGGAGATGTACGAGAAAGATTCACCCAATCATGCCGAATACCATGACAATATGTTCTGCCACAATCACGCCGAGACTGTGGCGTTTATGCAGGATGTGAAAGTGCCCTGGATAGCATTCAAGGTTTTGGCTGCGGGGGCCATCGGAGCCGGGGAGGGATTAAAGTTCGCTTTTGAGAGCGGTGCGGATTTTGTTTGTCTGGGCATGTTTGACTTCCAGGTGAAGCAGGATGTCCAAATTAGTCTGAAGGCCATTGCAGAATCAAAAAATCGCAAACGTCCCTGGATAACATGAGCATTTCAAATCATCGCCGCCCGGCCCCGATGGCTATCGATATATTCACGCACAGTCTTCTATGAGAATCTTAAGAGAATACACAAGACCTCGATTTCAAGGTTTCCTAATGTAGCAACCGCCTTTTGCCGATGACAAATTATGTCGTGGTTATGAAAAGCGGGTGTCCATGCTTATTCCAGGAAAAACTTGGCAATAAAATGGCTCACATAAAAAAAAGAACAATTATTAGTCTGACAATGTTGCTGTTCGTGGTGTTGATTGGCATAGTGTTACTATGGCCGGAGAAGTACTATCTTCCCTTAAGAAGACTTGTCCGCCCGTCAAAAACAATCATTGTACCGGACGATTGTAAAACAGTTTGGCAGGCCGTAAGTCGCGCTGAATATGGGGATACGGTACTCATTAAAGAAGGCATTTATGAGGCAATGTTTGAGTTCAAGGGTTGTCTTAATATCATTGGAGAAGGAATAGACAAAACCTTCATTCGCTCCGAGTATTCCAATGAAAGTGTCGTTAAAATATATAATTGCAGAGGAACCAAAATATCCAATCTGACATTGGAGCATACCACCAAAAACAATAGTGTCAAAAAAACGGGTGTTCTGTTTGTCCAAAACGGTTTTTTAGACATAGTTAATTGCAGGATCAGAAGAGCGGACGGTTACGGAATATTCATAAGACAGAGGGGTAAAATTAATGTCCGTAATTGTATTATCGAGGAAAACTCCGGCAGTGGTATTATACTGTGGGAAAAGGGCGTCTTTGTTAAGATCCGGAACTGCAAAATTTCTAATAATGGAGAATACGGAATTCATTTCGACCAAGGCGCCCGTGGATTAGTGGAAAACAATACTTTTGAAAACAACAGATTAGATGCCATTAAGATTGAAGGTATTGACACAAAAGTAACCACAAACAATAATAGTTTCCATAAAAGCAAAGCCGGCTAACAATAATTCCCCGCTTCGGACCGATTCAAACAAATCTTTATTTTCTAAATTGATTACTGTATGATGCCGGAAACCTTTTCACTTTGCAAACTGGGGATGAAAAAATTCTAAGATTTGACAAAAAAAACCGGGGAATTGGGCGAGCATTAAATATAGGATTAAATGTAGAAGGGGACTTCCCAAAAAAATTAGTCCTTACATAATAAGGACTTAATTAGATTGGAGGCGGGGGGATTAGCCCCCCCGTTACGAGATGTTTCAAGACAAGCGTTTACATGCTTAGTCGTTTTATTACTCTTTAATCTTACCAAAAGCCAAACAACAGGCTGTTTATTCGGCTATTTCGAAAAATCTCACCATAGGCTGCCCGAATAACCGATTCGGCCTGCGCGCAGGCCAGGTGTATGAATATATGGGCAGTAAAGGGACTGCTCAGATTTCTTTCCACTTGCCCGGAATGGGTACCGGATAACAGCCCTTTGCATCGGCCTGGACCGGTGCCGGGCTGTCTTTGGTCAGGCCGGCCACATCCTTGCAGAACATGAAATCGGAAGCTATAGCTTCATCCCAGGTAATAATCTTGCCTGTGTGGATGGCGGCGCGTCCCATGATGGAGGCCAGATTCGTAAATGCGGCCCGCCGGACTTCATTATGCGGCTTGTCCTGTCTGATTGCATTGAGCAGCACGTCCCATTCGACCCGGTACGGGCTTACCTTTTCCTTCTCCGGCCGCCAGGCAATATTGTTGTTGGCGACCCGCTGGTCCTTGTAGATGTGTACGGTCGGGGCGTGAACATTGCCTGAAAACTGGGCACCGCACTTTGTCCCGTGCACAAACGTGGAAAAATCGTTGTGGCAGTTCGTTACGGCACGGCTGTTCACAAGCGCCTTCGTACCGTCAGCAAAGGTGTACTCGATGGAATATGTGTGGAGGTTCTGGCTGCAATCGGCGCTGTTTGGCTCGCGTCCACCCAGGCCCTGCACCGAGACAGGCCAGGCGTCCTTGATCCAGCAGCATTCGTCAACCTGGTGGATCATCATCTCGATAAACCACGCCGAGGAGACCCACAGGAAAAAGTACGGACGCCGGATTTGCCAAAGCAGCTCACTCTCTCCGCCTTTGAACGGCCCCATTCGGGCGCCGGGGTCCATGCGATAGGCGCGGATCAGTTGGATCTCGCCCATCGCTCCGTCGCGTATCTTTTGAATCAACGCCTGCCTCGCCGACGAATGCCTGCACATAAGCCCGCACCCGATTTTAAGGTTCTTTTTCTCCGCCTCTTCTCCGAGGCGGAGGATTCGCTG
>JAOUFU010000411.1 GCA_029858035.1 Phycisphaerae bacterium | reverse complement strand
AAATCGCTTTCCCGTAAGGTATCGGCTGATTATGGAAATGACGTAGCCAACTGGCAAGCGGCCACACCTTCACCCGGAGTCGCAAATCCGTAGAATCCTGCGGAAAAGGTCAATATTCTATCTGTTTTCAGGTCGAAAACATAAGCTTGGTAAAAAAGCCGCTCTTGTAAATGCCTGATATCCACTTCTTTGGAGTGAGTATCTGCACCATAAGAATCTGTGACTGTAAATTTGATCATAGATGGTTAAGAGCAACATACAGGGATTGCAAACCACTAAATCCCGCCCCAACAAGTTGTTCTTCAGTACTTTAGATTTACTTTACTTTTAATATTTTACCTGCGCTGCTTGGATATACTATATGAAAGAAAAATCGTCAATGTAGATGAGTCAGATGTATTCTATTTTGTATGATTGGGGATTAGTGGCTGTCATGAATATTTACTTCAAAAATCCCATCTGGCCAAATCGGAATATTGTCGGAATTATCCTGACCGCTATTTTTTTGTCTTCGTTTTCACTATCTGAGGCATCTATAAACTCTTCAGATGAGATAATCGGCAGGAATAAACTTGTAATTACAGGGTCCGAATTTTATCGGAGGAGCCAGTTCGATGCAGGTGAGATACGTATCTTCTTTAAAAATGCAGGCAAAGGAACTATATCAATTTGTCAACCCAGGCTCAGCATGCTTTTAGATGTCAAAGATAACGAATTGCATAAAGCCGGTACAGAAGTAGACTATTTGTATTCTAAGTTCACGCCACCGGTTTTAATGCCTGGTCGGAATGGAGAACTTCTGGTTAAACTTTTGAGAAGTCCACCAAATAATTGTAAGTTTCAATGTGCCATCTATAGCGAGACAGGCTGGGTTTCAGAGACGCTAATTGCTATTGAACAGGCTCCTATCTGGATTTCGTTTGTAGGTTTTTCTGAAGATCTTAGCAAAATTTACGTGTATGGCCAAAACAACACGGAAAAGCCCTTGACAATCCGGCTTTTAGAGGTAGCAGGAGTTAATGTTGGCGATAATTATCAGTCAATAAATAATGACCTGCCGCCAGGTGACAAAGGTTGTCTGGTATTTAAAATGCCGAACCGGATAACTCTTGGAGAATACGTCCATATAGTTATATCTGCGGAATCGAATGAGCAGGAATTTCAGACGCGTAGAATAGTAAAGGCGGTAAACAAATTTCCTCTATCATCTGGGGGTGGTTCTTTCAGTCCCAAACTGGGATTAGATTCCAGAGGTTTCTTTGTTCAGGGGATGGGTTGTCCTGCCCACGATCATGGTACCCACAAAGAGGCGGCCGGGAAATTCTTAGATGACTACTACCGTAGATTCTCACAAGATCCCTATTTTCTATTACAAATGTGGATTTGTCGCGCCGATAAACCACGTGCATGGTACACATTTGGTTCTCTTCCTGACGCTGCTGTTATGAATCCTGTCTTGTTGGTACAACAAACATATCAATCTGACACAAAAGCCTGTGAACAATTTTGCCCATTCTTTTGGCTTGCCACTCAAGCAAAGAAAGCAATGGCACCAAATAGATTCTTTGCCTGTATCCCTGTTAATCCGGAGAATAATGTCTTCTCACAAAGCAATCACACGCCTGACGAGATCAAGTTTCTGGTTTATTGTGCCATTGCTGCCGGGGCCAAAGGGATTTTATATCGGGATACACCCTCATTTAGCCGGTTAAGTCACGATGAGTTTGTGCGGTTAAACAGAGAACTGCGGCAACTTAAACCATTGTTAATGATGGCAGAGCCTGTTAGCTGGGCATCAACAGCAGATAATAATTACGTGGCCAGGAGCTTGCTGTGTGGTGATAAAGCAATATTAGTAATAGTTTTCGACCGTCGATATTTTAGTGAGCAGCAGAATGATAGATTGAGTACGCCTGCATTTGGAAAAGCCGTAAGGGCGGTAAAAACTCGAGTCAATGTTCCTGAAGGTTTCGCTGTTTCTGAAGTGAAATCCCTGTATACCCCGCTTTTAAGAAAACTCTGGCGCTGTGAAAAAGGCCATCTGGATTTTACAGCCAATATGGTCGATTCAGTGCAGGTGTATGAAGCTATTCTTAGATGCGAAAGTTTTGTCTCAGGTGTGGAGGAATAAAAGAGCCATGCAAAAACAAAGGTCCGAAATGATAATTATTGTATTGATTTTGATATCAATTTATTCCGGCCAAAGTACATATTGTAATACACAAGTAGAGCAAGAAAGCCTGTATCTTGAATTTGAGAAATTAGTACAGACCAGGCAAAATTCCAAAGCGATAGAAACCGGGCATGGTTTATTTGAGAGGCTTGTTTCCAAATATCCTGAAAACGCGAGTCTCCACGATTTGCAAAGAAGGTTGAAAGTTGCCCAGGACATTGTTGAATTGATAAGCAAGGGTCTTAAATCCAGACAAAAAAAGTCGATTGAGGATATTATCGGCCTCGATAAGCGGTTGGACCTACCTTCTGTTGGGACAAACGAAGAGGTACATGGTTATCTTCTTGTACCCGCTGAGCAGTTATACTGGACTCACCTCGAATCTTTTTCGCACGAGCTTAATATCCAGGGAGTGTCAGCTACAGAGTCGATTTTTTTGTGGGGATACTACTGCTTAAGAATGCAGAGCTGGATTAAGGAAGTTGCCATTAACATTACTCGAGTGATTGTTACTAATCCTGATTCTTCAGACCTGTCTTATTATAGTTTTGTACTGCCCTTATTATATATCTGCGAGGAAGAGTCTGGCTGGAAGAAACTAGAGTTTTTGTTCGCCTTGGTAGACTCGGGCAACCTTGATACAATATCGGATTTTTGCCTTTTGCGGGTAGACCGGCCTAGTGTGGCTTTTGCAATAGCTAAATACAAAGCAATATCACAGGGTAAAAGCTTTTCCTCAGTTGACTGGGCTCTCGCAGAAAGCACAAAGTGCTTTGAAAACCATCGGATGAATATAGCTGAGAAAATATTGAACGCAGCTATTGATGCTCTTAGTGATAAAGATAAGATTGTCGAGATGAGATTAAAGATCGCAGAATATTATGGCAAAAGCGGTGACAATTTGGCAGCCGCAAAAAGATGCAAACAGATCGCCGGAGACTTTCCGGATAGTTTACTTTACGGCAAGGTAATGTCCTCTTATTTTGCGTATCTGGCCAGACAGTTAAAAGCAGAGGAAATCCTGGCAGAAATTGATTCGGTATTGGAATCACCATCGTGTCAAAGGTATTTATCGCAGTTGTTATATCTTAAATGGTGGGCACTGCGTAAAACAAATCAGCAGGTTCTTGCAAAAAAGATTGGTGAACAACTTATAGAAGACCATGAAAGAGATCCACATATCGCGCCGGTACTATTGGCCCATGCAACTGATGCGCTTTCGAATCAACAATATGAGAAATGTCGACAATTGCTTGTTCACCTTACAAAGAATTTCCCAAAAACAAATTCTGCCAAGCAGGCTCAAGAAATCCTGGTTCGTCTGGGCAGGAAATAAGCTCCATTAACGCATATCTACCGGGAAAATATCTGCCATTTAGTTCGGCAGGCAAAAAAAATAGTGCCTTAAGTACCGGTTAAGCAACATAGTGTTTACAATTCTTTTACTTTATTTCCAACGATTTTTGTATTATACCACTTCCGTTCGTTATGAGTTTTCAAAAAATATCTCAAACTTCAGCAGTTGAAATATGAAGAATATGAGCAACATTTCTCCTTGAAGGTGAAACTATGTGTTTTGGGATCGATGTGCTATGGAACCTTTCTTTAAGTCTAATCGACTATGTTCCGCCAAACTTGGGCTGGCAGGTTATAGGCTATATCGACCCAAATACTATGCACCATGTTTTTACATTCCTTGCCCCTGTACTGGCATTTTTCGCCGTTGTAGCGAGTACGATTATTTCAGCTGTTTATTTACTTAGGCATCACCTGGTTAGTTGGTTTAGAAAAGTATCAGGTGTGAAATTGGTCTTACTATGGCTTCTGCTCGTATCGGTACTTGCCACTATTGTTGTAGTTTCCTGCAAACTTATTTTGTACCTGATAACAAACTGAGATTAACAGTTAACTTTCTGTAAGAATTGGTCCCAAAAAAATGAAAGTGACGCGTAGAAAATTTTTGGAACAAACTACGGCGACTGGTGCCGGCCTTGGCTTATATAGCTTTTTAAACGCATTTGGTGGTTACAAAAAGATGAGTGATCCAAACAGTTACAGAGATTGTGAACGTTGCATCGTCTT
>JAOUFU010000410.1 GCA_029858035.1 Phycisphaerae bacterium | reverse complement strand
TTTTCGAACATACGGCATTACCGAAAACCCAAAGGAAAATCAAGTTTCCTATAACGTGAGGGTAGCCCACGTGCAGCCACATATACCCAAGAAGCCCCCTGGCAGACCAACCAGCCAAAACAAAAGGATCAGCTCGTTCTTCGGGATAAATCTTCTGCAGGACAAACACCGCCACTATAGCAATCATCACCATGTAGTTAGCAAACGGCTTTCTCTTGCTTTTGACATCAACTTTATATGGAAGAAACAGGAACAAAAGACATCCTCCTTAATCGCAGCATTTTGCGTTCGGTCTGCTTAGGGAGTGGCTATTACTTCTGGTCATTGGTATTTTGCTCGATTGCGCGCAGGTGCTTCTGGGTCCGCAGGTTCAGCTCCTCAAGCTGTTTGGGGTCCACCTCGCTTGGCGCATCAGTCAAGAGACACTGGCCTCGCTGCGTCTTCGGGAACGCAATGACATCTCGAATATTCTCCGTGCCGGTAAGCAACATAATAAGCCTGTCAAGGCCGAATGCTATTCCACCGTGCGGCGGAGCGCCGTATTCGAGTGCCTTTAGAAAGAAGCCGAACTGCTGCTGCGCCTGCTTCTTGGATATACTTAGCAGGTCAAAGACTTTCTGCTGCACTTTCATGTTGTGGATACGAATACTGCCGCCGCCAATTTCAGAACCATTAACAACAATATCATAAGCCTGCGACCGGACACCGGCCGGGTCGGTTTCAAGCTTGTCCAGGTCTTCGGGCACAGGAGCGGTGAACGGATGGTGCAATGAATCGTAACGCTTTTCGTCCTCGTTGAACTCAAACAATGGGAAGTCTATCACCCAGACAAACTCAAAGCTTTTTTTATCGTAGAGCTTCAGGTCTTTAGCCAGTTTACACCTCAGTGGCGCCAGTGCCTTGTTGGCAACACTTTTGCTATCAGCGACAAACAACAGCATATCGCCCTCTTTTGCTTTGAAGCGTTTGATGATCTTTTGCTGCAGCTGGGGGTCGAAGAACTTGGACAGACCACCAACAAATGAAAGTTTGCCGTTTTCTTTTTTGAGCTTTGCCCAGACCAGTCCCTTTGCGCCATAGTCGGCAACAAAACCGGTGAGGGTCTTTTCAATATCGCTTCTGGAATATTTTTGGCCCGGGGCACAAAGTCCTTTTACAATCCCGCCTTTTTCAACGGCGGAAGTAAATACTTTGAACGTGCTTTTTTCGGCGATATCTGATATGTCTTTTAACTTCATATCGAATCTTAAATCCGGCCGGTCGGTACCGTAATCATCCAGTGCCTCTTTGTAGGACAGCCGCCGCATCGGCGCCTTCACATCTACGTCCAGTATTTTCTTCCAGATCTTCGCTATAAGATTTTCGTGGACGCCGATGACATCGTTAGTATCAACGAAACTCATCTCGACATCGATCTGGGTAAACTCGGCCTGTCTGTCCGCCCTCGGGTCTTCATCGCGGAAGCATCTAACTATCTGGAAGTATTTATCGAGACCGCCGACCATCAGAATCTGCTTAAAAAGCTGGGGGGATTGGGGCAGTGCGTAGAAGCAATCCTTGTGCAACCTGCTGGGGACGAGAAAATCCCTTGCACCTTCCGGTGTGCTCTTGGCTAAAAACGGCGTCTCAATCTCCAGGAAACCCAATCTGTCGAAATAGTCGCGCACAATTTTTGCGACACGATGACGTACCCGAAGTATTTCCTGCATGCGTGGCCGACGCAGGTCAATATACCGGCTGGTGAGGCGGAGCTCCTCGCCTGTTTTTTCAGCACCGTCGATTTCAAATGGCGGTGTTTTTGAGACATTTAGAATCTCCAACTGCTCAACGGCCAGCTCGATTTGACCTGTGGGCAGCTTTGGATTTTCCATGCCCTCGCTTCGCGGCTGAATCAGGCCCTTGGCGGCTATTACCCATTCGCAGCGGACTGTCTTTGCCAGCTTATGGGCCTGCGGATGCGTGACAGGATTAAAGACTAACTGGGTCAGGCCGAATTTGTCGCGCAGGTCGATAAAAACCAGATTACCGTGGTCTCGATATGAATGTGCCCAACCAGCCAGTGTTACCTTTTTGCCGGCATCGCTTAACCGAAGCTGACCGCACGTATGTGTTCTTTTGAGCATCGCAAAATCCTAAAAAAGTCAACTTTTATTACTCTGTTATTTCTCCGTAATCAACCTGAATTCCATCCTTAACCTTCTGATAATATATGACTTTCACAGATATATCCTCTCGAAGAGCAGATTTAGTTTTATAAGTTTCCGGCTTTATTGAAACCGGGATTCCTCCGATATACCCATCAATACCCTTTGATTCTTCTGTGAAATCCGATAAACGATAATTCGTTCTTTTTATCTCCGCCGCCTTTTTCAGGACGGCCTCATGAAACCTCAAACCCATAAACGTCTTGACGATTACCAGATCCTTTACCCATTTCTCAACCATCTCCTCGTCGATCTTATCTACCGCATTTTTCAGGTTCTTCACCATTTGCAGTATCTTTTCCGTTGCCGCTCTGATAGCGCCGGGTTTCTGCTTTAAGTACCACTGTTCCCAATCATGCAGGGTTTTACCGGTAAAATGCTTGATAAGCTCGCTCATCTGACCGACAACTTTGGGCCTTGTGCCCTGTGCGTTCTGGTTTGCCAAATTAATAATCTGAGTCGTGTATTTAGGAAAATCGGGCGAACCGATATCCATATATCCCCTTATGTCTTCATTACTCAGCTTTATCTTCATTAGCTCAGCACCTTCTGATTGCACAAGGTGAGGAATCTGTCTTTCATCCTGTAATCATATGTTGTGTCGACATCTACCAGTTTGTTTTTTATCAGATGAGCATTCACGCAAGTTTTGTTTTTTAAGTATAAATAACAAAGAAGATTGTTGTCTTTGTCATATTTTGTTTCATCGAATCTCAAAAAAACCTTTTGCCCTTTTATTAAGTTCTCTAAAAAGTGAATTGCCTCACGGGGTTTTTTGCCGTTCGATTTAATTCCGATTAAGTGTATCCTTGCTCCTGTGTCTAAAATCATCTCCGAGGTAGAAACAATCTTTTTTACTGAGTGATATTTTTGTATGTCTTTTTCTTTTCCGTCAATTCGTGAGCCAAATCTTAATTTTTTGGGGTCAATCCTGCGCCCAAACGCTACAGGATCCTTAAATATATACGGGAGCCTTTGAATATCCTGCTTAAAGTTTACGTCCTCCGGCTTTTGTCTAATAATTTCAAAGCTGTCATCCTTATCGAAAATACCGATATTTTTTTTCAGTCTTTTTTCTATCGTTGACAGATAATCTTCGTTTATCTCATATCCGATGGAGTTTCTTGAAAGTTTCAGGGCCGCCACAGAGGTTGTGCCACTTCCGAGAAAAGGGTCAAGAATCGTATCACCAAGAAAACTGAACATTTTAATCAATCTTTTAGGCAGCTCTTCCGGAAATGGCGCTATGTGCTTATCCTGTTTTTCGCCGCTGAAATTCCAATGGCCATAGAAATATTCATTCCATTCCTTCTTTGAAAGTTTTGATTTATCTTTCGTATCTTTCGACACTTTAGGCGGCTTGCCCAACTTTTTAAATATCAGAATGAATTCGTAGTCCAGCTTAATAATCCCGTTTCTGGGATAAGGGAAAGAGCCCATCACCGTGGCCCCGCCCGTGGTATTGCAGGTAGTTACTTTCTGCCAAATAATGGCACCCATATAATCAAACCCAACGGTCTCACAGAACCTGATAATCTCAGTACGAATCGGTATTATCTTGTATCTGCCATAATATACCGAACGCGCAAACTGGTCGCCAATATTGATACAAAGACGGCAACCCTTGTGAAGTACCTGATAACATTGTTTCCATATCAGGTTCAGATTGTTGATGTAGCTCTCGTAGCTGTCATTGAATCCAATTTGCTCTTTCGAGCCGTAGTCCTTTAATTGCCAGTATGGCGGGGAGGTAACGATTAGGTGAACAGACTCATCCTTCACCTCCGACAACATTCTGGAATCACCGATAATTACCTTATGATAGCTCATATAATTAGCACTTCTCTATTCTTTAAGACGCTTATTCATATATGAGAATAGTCAATGACGGCTGTTTCGTCAATAACGGGTTTTGAAATTTGGGCAATTGAGCAGCGGATAAGGCGGCGCTCCAGCTATGAATATTCATTGGTATCCTGATGATTATTGCGTTTGCTTGCGGGTTTCATTTGTTCGAACCGTTTGCAGAACAGAAAGAACAAGCCGGGCCCAAAT
>JAOUFU010000409.1 GCA_029858035.1 Phycisphaerae bacterium | reverse complement strand
CCTTCGGCCAAAGGTTTCAATTTGGGCGCGAATATATGCAGGGCTTCTATTAAGGCGGCATCAACATTTTTGACTATTAACTGGGGCTTGTCCAGATCCTCGATTCGCATGCCCACGATGACAGCACCCGCAAGTGACTGCCTGACCGCTGATAGATACTTTCCATCTGCGGCGGTTCCGGGTTGCACGTAGTGAAGTTTTGAGCCCCTGATAAAGGCAACTTCGTTCTCACCTGCTCTCTCTATCGAACCAACGGCGCTTATCTGACCGGACCCGTCTCCGGCCAGCTCGGCTCCCAGCCGCTCAGCCAATTGTGAAACCGTCAATTTCATGGAAATTCCTTTTACCGTCAATTTTACTTCACTCCTCCATATTCATTTATCCTTAATCTCACATTTCCCGGATAAACGCTTAAAAAACATAATTTTCTCCCTGCGACATCGATTATCTTGCCAAAATCACCTTGAACGGTCAAGAACTTTCTTTTCCCGGCCGCTTTTACTTCAATATTTGCATGAAAACTCATTTTTTATGCCCCCCTTTCTTCCAATACCTGCTCTTGCACAGACCGCCATCGCCCTCGCTTTCATAAATTAGATTCAACCGCCTTTGATATATTCTACCTTATACTCTTATGCCCCCGTAAGCCCTATAATGATAAACAAAATTCCCGCCATTATTCGGATAAGGCCCTGGTTTCTGTAAATCAATCCTTTGTTCTACTGGAAATGTTTCTTATAGTTTAAATGGAATCGATTGATGTGGCAAATAAGTGAAAAATAGCCGATTATGACACTCTTAGGCTGTAGAAATTTACGTTCTTGCAGCCCTTTTTTTTACTCACATAACACCGTGAAATAGCCGATTATACTCCTGAAAATATCTTGTGTTTTGAAGTGAAATTCATGCATTCGTGTAATAGAAATTGAGAGAGGCAATCCAGCTTATCTTAAAGGGAAAATATTAATTTTATCAGATGGGGTACAAACTCCAGAAAGGAGAAATTATTATGGCCAATAGAGAGAGAGTAGTTGCGGCATTAGTGTTGTTGTTTGCAGGATGGGCTTTGAGTGGTTGTACTGCGCAGGCTCCTCCCGAACTGTTCACAGCAATAACCGAAGGTGACCTCGACTACACTAAAACCATATTGGAAGAAAATCCAAAATTTGTCAACTCTAAAGACGAATCGGGAGACACTCCTTTGATATTAGCTGCAAGAATGGGCAATAAGGATTTGTGTGAGGCCCTTATTGCCAACGGAGCGGACCTCCAAGCCCAGGGTCAATATGGCACTGCTTTGCACGAAGCGGCAATCGGAAAACATAAGGATATTGTTGAGCTTCTTATTAACAACGGAGCGAACCTCGAAGCAAAAGGTGAAAATGGCACTGCTTTGCACGAAGCGGCAATTGGAAACCACAAGGATATTGTCGAGCTTCTTATTAACAAGGGTGCCAATGTCAACGCTAAGGATAACAGCGGCAATACGCCGTTATTTTATGCATCCACCTTTGGCCAGGACTGTAAACGAAATAATAAAAATGACTGGGATATTGCCAGGTCTCTTCTTTCCAATGGGGCCGAAGTTAATATGAAACCCGGATCCGGCGATACACCTCTGCACTCAGCTGCACTATATGCTCCTGAAGAAATCGTCAGACTCTTTCTTGATAATGGAGCGGATGTTAATGTTAAGCTCAGCAGCTCCGGATGGCCCCGCAAGCGCAACTCCGGCCCTGCTCCGCTGCACAATGCGTGCATGCGTGCCGACAAGGACATAGAGATTGTAGAACTTCTCATTGCCGCCGGAGCGGATATTCATGCCAAATGCTATAGTGAACAGGCCGATGGCTGGACGCCTCTATATTTTGCGTGCCTTCATGAGAACACAAAAGCTGTCGAGCTGCTGCTTGCTAAAGGAGCAAAAATCAATCCAATATCTGATTTGGGTAATACTCCGATACACTATGCAACTAATGTGGAAATTGCCCAGGTTTTAATCGACAATGGCGCAAATATTTACTTCAGGAACAAAGAAGGTTGCTCTCCTCTCCACAATGCAGTCAAAGGAGGCCATTCGGATGTGGCTAAACTTCTTATTGCTAACAGAGCTTATGTAACAGTGATTAACAATAAGGGAACTTCTCTTCTGCACGAGGCGGCAATTACAAAACAAAAGGAGATGATAGAATTGCTCATAGCTGAGGGAGTAAACGTAAATGCAAAGGATAAAGCCGGCATGACTCCTGTCCAACTGGCGGAAAAGGCCGGCTATGAGGACATAGCCGAACTACTCCGCAACTATAATGCAAAATGAGAGCAAAACTGCTCAGCTAAGGAATTTGAATCCCGACTGGGATTGTTGAACTTCTAAAATGGACATTAAAATAAAAGGGCCGTGAGTTTAATCCTCACGGCCTTTTTTCTGTCATTCTGAACGGAGCGAAGAATCTCGTTTTGAACCTTTATATTTTGGTCATTCTTATTTGTTTCGAATTTCGTGATTCATTTTTCGGATTTATTCGTCGTGTTACAAGCGCCGAGCGACAAGCGACGAGTAGCTTGCCAGTTCAGTAATTTTTTACAGAATCATTATGCTTTAAAAATAGGAGCTTCGGGCATAACAGCCCCAGCATACGAACCTTCAATTACATCCTTTTCGAGTTTGATCGGACCTTCCAGTTTTATAAATATCAGTTGTGCCATCGGCTTTCCAACAGGCAATGCGACAGGAACATTTCCAAGGTTGGTAACTTCTAAGGTCAAACATCCCCTGTAAAATGGATGGATCCATGGAGCAGAAGCAATGCTTATAAAAATTCTGGCCCATGAAGACTTGGTCAAAATCTGCCCTGAAACATCCATAGGCATTTTTATATACTCGAGTGTGCTCGCCAATACAGCATGGTGCGGCTGTAGGATTAGTGCACTAATTTCGCCACCTCGCATATATGGTTTATGAGCTAATTCGGGATAATGTTCTACTGTATGTTGATAAGGCTTGACGCATTCGATGGTACTTACCGCAGGTACCCTAAAGTAACATCCCAACCTCAAATCAACAGAATCATGATCAAATTTTTCATCTAATAGCGGAGTAATAACGATGCTTTCTAAATCGTCTAAATGCAGTTTCAATCGCCTCTCAATCTCTTTTCTACATAGAACACTCACAATTTACCTGCCTCCAATAAAATTTGCCAGTCTTCGATAGCTTTTGCCAACCATTGATTAAGTCGTTTTTCGTAATTCATCCGGTTATCAACATCAGAATCGTCATTCTCAACTTTTTCAAGCAGCGCATCCATGCCTCCAAGATAAAAGAAAAAACCGGAATTCAATATAGTTGTTGGGTTCGGATGATGTTTTTGTTTATTGTCATTAACAGTTGAGGGAACTATACCATGTTCAAGACTGACCCTAACAAGGGAATTGTACTTATCAAAATCACTGAAAGGATTTTCATAATCCTTAAGCTTAGTAGATAATTCATCTTCTACTTTAATAACCATCTTTTCAAATTCTTTAAACATCCAAGTATGCAGTTTTTCCTTTAAGTCCTTACTTTCATCACTCTCCCCAAGTGGCGGTTCACAGTTTATACTAAAATAGTTATTTTTGAGCTGTAGTTTTTTGCAAAGTGTTAATCGAGCAAAAACCGGCGGAGTGCGTTTGTTGATTATTTCATCCCACTCACCATCACTTAGCCATTTGGCATGCATTTTAAATCGAAAGTCATCCGCTGGATGTGTTCTGGAAAAATTCTTGTTACGCTTGATATCAGTAGGTAGTATCTGTTCCATTTCCAAGCAGGCTAAATGGAAAGCAGGCCCTAATACCCTTATCGCAAATATATCAGCAAATATCTCCTCAGCCCATGATGACATAAGACCACCGGCATAAATAAACAATTTATTACAAGCCAGATCAGGATCTTTAGGTTTAAGTTTTTCGATTATTTTGTTATCTTGAACAAACTTGGCCAAGTTGCTTTCGATATCATTTAGAAACTGCTCCTCTAAGTTGGTCTTTTCATAAATGTAATGTCCCATTTCGTGAAACAAGATGCAATTCACCAAGATTTCCTGTGCAGCACAATAGGGAAACTTCAAAATTCCAATATCTTCTGGCAACAAAGGATAATTTTTAATTACAGTAGATCTAAGCCGCCGGGTTAAATTCCTCAGGTGCTTTAAGTTGTACTTGTAGTACATAAGATTAGAACTACCGAGAACTACAAGTGAAACTTTCTTTGGCTTTTG
>JAOUFU010000408.1 GCA_029858035.1 Phycisphaerae bacterium | reverse complement strand
ACACGAGACGAACCAAAAAAAACTGCAATTTCCCCCCAATTTTTATAATTTAAAAAATTTCATTTCTCAATCATGTTAATCTGCGCAATTTATGCCCAAGGTATTTATGCCCAAGGTATTTATGCCATAGGTATTTATGCCATAGGTATTTATGCCCAAGGTATCCTCATCACTACAATTTCCACCGGCAAATCCACCGTCATCATAGATTACAATTTTCTGTCGAGTTTGCGATAGCTGATTGCCTCCGCGATATGCTCTGGCGCTATTTGCTCGACGCCGGCCAGGTCCGCTATCGTCCGGGCAACCTTGCAGATTTTATCGTGCGCCCGGGCGCTCAGCCCGAATTCCGTCATCGCCTGCTTTAACATCAGCTCGCTCGCCGAATCCAGCGGGCAAAATTTCTCAACCTGCTTGTGCGTCATTATTGCGTTGGTAAAACCATCACTGTCGGCAAAACGCTTCGTCTGCGCATCTCTTGCCCTGAGAACGTCTTCTCTCATCGTAACCGAGCCAAGCTGGCCCTTTCTTGAACGCAGCCTGCTGAAACTTATCGCCGGAACATCGATATGAATATCAATCCTGTCCACTAACGGCCCGGAGATTTTCGATAAATACCGCTCGACCTGGCCGGGCGTGCACCTGCACATTCTTGCATCGGTGCCGAAATAGCCGCAGGGACAGGGATTCATCGCCGCAACGAGCATAAACTGAGCGGGAAACCGGATGGTGCCCTTGGCACGCGAGATAGTGATAAAGCCATCCTCTAAAGGCTGACGAATCATCTCCAAAACGTGCCTGGGAAATTCGACAAATTCATCGAGGAACAATATCCCGAAATGGGCCAGCGACAATTCCCCCGGCCGGGGTGTCGTTCCGCCGCCGACCAGGGCCGGGCCGCTCGCTGAGTGGTGCGGCATTCGCACGGGACGCGTAGCCAGAAGCGCCCTGTTTTTACCCAGCAGGCCCACAGAGGAGTAAACACAGGTAGTTTCGAGCGACTCTTCCAGGCTCAAAGGCGGCAATATTGTCGCCAGCCTCTGGGCCAGCATGGTTTTTCCCGCACCGGGCGGGCCAATCATCATGATGTTATGTCCGCCGGCGGCGGCAACGGTCAGTGCCCGCTTGACGCTTTCCTGGCCCTTCACATCCGCAAAATCAACGTCATAATTCGACGATTCGTTAAAAAGCTCTTCGATATCAACGTTGGTCGTTTCCAGCGGCAATTGCCCGGAAAGAAAGCCAACTGCCTGGGCAAGCGAGCCGACGCCATACACTTCGACGTCCCCAACGACCGCAGCTTCTTTTGCGTTGTCCAAAGGAACAATCATCCGGCTAAAACCATTCGCGGCGGCGGTCATCGCCATACTCAATACGCCGTTGACGGTTCTGACCCTGCCGTCGAGGGCCAGCTCGCCGACGATTATGAAATCTTTGATAGTCGAGCCGGCCAACGCGCCCTCGCCCATCAGCATCCCCAGAGCGATTGGCAAATCGAAGGCGGGGCCTGCCTTTTTCACGTCGGCTGGCGCCAGATTTATAAGCGATTGTGTTTTGGGATACTTGTAGCCGCAGTTAATAATCGCGCTCTTGACCCGCTCGATGCTCTCTTTGACGGCGGTATCCGGTAGGCCCACGATCAGAGACTTTTCAAATCCGCCCCGCGCGACGTCAACTTCAACCTCGCAGATTATACCTTCAATCCCTTCGAGCGTAACACTATGCAGTCTGGCCAGCATTATCGGTTTCCCTCCATTCTCGGTTTCGAAAAATGCGATTTTATAACAGCTTGGACCGGCCGTTTTTTTAGCCGCCCATATATTTCTCCCAGTAATCGGGCATCAATTCCTTTGTCTTGGCTTCAAGCTCCTGGTCACTGATGGCAGTCAGACGACCATGTTCATCATACTGGTCAATCACCCAGCGGGCAAGCTTGTGTATTTTTATTTTGTTGATTCTGTCATTGCCCTTGAGGCCGAAAAACTCGTTGACCCAGTGAACCAGGCCGTCCGTGCCGCTTTTGTCGGTGATAGCGACGCGAGGCGGCCGGCCAAGCAGCTTCTCTGTATCGAATATATTGTAAATCTGCTCGTCCCGCCGGAGCCCGTCCGCGTGGATGCCGGCCCGTGTCGTATTGAACGCCTTGCCGACAAACGGGTAATTGTCCGGAATCGGCAGACCAATCGACCGCATATAGTCCGCCAGCTCTGTAATCGCCATCGTGTCTATGCCGCACAGGTCGCCTTTCAGCGCGATATACTCGAAAATCGCGCTCTCGAGAGGCGGATTGCCCGTGCGTTCGCCGAAGCCAAACAAGGTCGTGTTGACAAAACCGCAGCCATAAAGCCATGCGGTCGCAGCGTTGGCATGTACTTTGTGGAAATCATTGTGTCCATGCCATTCGAGGCGGTCGCTCGGCACACCACATTCGTGATTGAGCTTATAGATAAGTTTCGGAATGCTTCTGGGCAGCTTAGCACCAGGATAGCTGATTCCAAAACCCATAGTATCACATAAACGAATCTTGGCCGACAGCTTCTCCGGCACCTGGCTGCTCATCTCCATCAGCCGGTCAACGAACGGAAGGACAAATCCCTCGATATCGGCGCGGGTCACATCTTCAAGGTGACAACGGGGACGAACACCGGCCTCGAAAGCCGCCTCCACTACCTCGCAATAGCTTTTTACACATTCTGCACGGCTGCGGAATTTCAGCTTATGGAATATGTGGTAGTCCGAGCTGCTTGTCAGTATGCCGGTCTCTTTCAACCCGGCCTCTCTGACCAGACGAAAATCGCCTTTGACGGCCCGTATCCAGCCGGTACATTCAGGATATTTATGGCCCAGAGCCCGGCACCGGTCAAGCGTCTCACGGTCGTTCTTGGTATAAAGGAAAAACTCCGTCTGACGAATCACCCCGTTGGGCCCACCCAGACGCGACAGCAGGTCGTATATATGGACCATCTGGTCGACGGTATAAGGCGGACGGGCCTGCTGGCCGTCACGGAAGGTAGTGTCGGTAATCAGAATATCCCTGTCTTTAACAGCCGAAAAGTCAAACTCCACCGGTTTGCCGTCAATGTATTCAACCACCGGGCCTTCAAAATGAATCAGAGGAGGCCGGCTGTATGGGTAGGTATCTTCCAGCAAGTTCGGCTCCCGTACATCAACCAATGGATGCCGTTTTTCTTTCTCTTTCATTGTATGTCCTTTTTATTGTTTTAGTAACTACTGCTCGACCTCAACGCCCTGCTGTTTGCAGACATCGGCAATGAATTCGACCGCCTTGCCGACGGTCTCCACCGAAAGGGCGGCGTCCTCATCCATTTCGATCCCGAATTCTTCCTCAAACATAGCGACAAGCTCCACCGACTGCACACTCTCGGCTCCCAGGTCGACTGTAAAACTATGCTCCGGTTTTATTTCGTCCGGGTCAAGCTTTAAAACCCGTGCGGTTACGGCTTTAACACGTTCTTCTACTGTTGCCATTGATTAACTTCCTCATTCGTTTTATCGAGTTAACATTTCTCTTCGGCCCTTTTTAATGGCCTTATTTCTCATTGGTGCCGTCATTTCAAAGACGGCATTCCACATGTCCTGCTCGGCCTCGGTCCATTGGCAGTTTCGCCGGCCCATCGCCGTTCTGGCTGTTTCATACAATTTCCCTTTGCCAAATCCCTTTGTTACGATGCCTTCAAGGAACCACGCAAAAGATGGTATAAACTTCGGCAGCGGCTTACCTGTGGCCATTATCAGTGCCATCGCCCCCACATAAGAGCCGGTATTCAACAGCGTTCCGATTGACGTCTTAACGTGGTCTCCGATAAGAGAGCCGACTTTCGTCGAGCCGGTATTGATTGACCGCCGCCCATCCAGCATTACTTCGACACAGGAATAATCGTTCTTAAGGTCGCTGTTCGTCGTAAGCGCTCCGAGGTTCACCCACTCGCCGACGTAGGCGTGCCCGAGAAAACCATCATGATACTTATTCGAATACCCGTGAATAATCGACTCTTCCACTTCCCCGCCTATCCGGCAGACCGGGCCGATTGAATTGCCCTCGCGACATTTCGCGCCCAGCAGAACTGAATCTTTGCCGATATAGCAAGGCCCCTCAATCCGGCTGAAGGGATGCACCTCAACACCCTCGTCGATATAAACCGGACCGTGTTCGGCATCGATCACCACCATCGGATGCACTTTTACACCAGGCGCGATATAGACGTCGTTCTTATTGCCCCGAATGGCAATCGGCTCTTCAATCTTCCCTTCAACGCC
>JAOUFU010000029.1 GCA_029858035.1 Phycisphaerae bacterium | reverse complement strand
TGCCCGAGATGGAGGAACCTATCGAGATACCGGAGCCAACCGAAACCCCGGAGCTTGCTATGACGCCGGAGATGGCTGAGACGCCGGAGCTGCCCAAGATGGAGGAACCTTTCGAAATACCGGAGCCAACCGAAACCCCGGAGCCAACTGAGAGTCTGGAGCTAATTGATACGTCAGAACCTGCTATGATGCCGGAGCCAACTGAAACACCGCTGCCGTCTGATAGTCTGGGGCTGATCGATACGTCGGCGCCATCTTTCACTACAGAGCCAATTGACACATCAGAAGCTGAAAGCGACCTCAGTAGTGCAGATACCGCTATAGTCGGTGAAGGAACCGATACCTTCGAGGAGATGGACACCGGATTACAGGCAACAGATGATACTGTAATAGAGGCCAAAGACACAACGGCTGAAACATCACTGCAGGAGATCGAAGAAGATGTAAACCTGGATAGTTTCGGCAGCGGCTCAGGTTTGTTAGACCTCTCCCTCCAGGCTGACGATACTTCATTAGGCGGAATTCTTGACGAGATTTATGCGCCCGAGGCAGGTGAAGACCAGCAGGTCGGGCAAGCAACTGGTTCAGCAGTGGAAATGGCCGCTGAGGCAGCTCAAATACTGCCTGATGAGTTTACCTCCCCGGGACAAGCACTTGCAGTACCGGCATTAGCTCGAGCCTATGCAGAGCCGGAACCTGATACGGTAAGTAATACGCTCGGATTTATGCTGTTTCTGCCATTATTGGCCATTATTTACACAGCGATAGTGGCAGTGACAGGTTCCGTGATATTATGCCGTCAATTCTGCAAAAGATACAGGGTACAATCTGGTACATCGCAGGCGGTGCTGTCGTCGTGGCACTCCTGATACTCGGAGTCGCTTTTATGCTCGGTGGCAAACCTGCTGATACAGCCGACAAAAAGAAAAAAACTAAAAAAGGCAAAAAAGCCGAAGAAGCCCCGGAAGCAGAAGAGGAAGAGACCGCTTAGAAACTGTCCCAATATTTTTCACCACTTCGACTTTGCTCCCGGCTGGAACCGAGCAAACCAAAGGATCTGCCCTTCGAATGTAAGCAATCTCTTTCCTTGTCATTTCGAGCGTAGCGAAGCGGAGTCGAGAAATCTGGCTTAGATGCTTAATTAACCTTACCGGGATAATAATCTCAATAATTAATCATTTATCATTCATTCTTAATCATTTCCTTTGGGTGGCAGCCTCAAACCCTGTCCTGAGCGAAGCCGAAGGATCAGTTTGGGGATGGTAATCTAAAAATTAATCAATCATCAATTATCCTTAATCATTTATACGGCCTGCCAATGCCTGATTGGGGGGACGGGAATCCAAATTGTTTAGCTACAGTGTTAGGCTTTAGCTATGACGATGTAAGGGTGATATTAGGTTTAATCTTGTGGCACGGGCATCTCGTGGCACGAGCATCCTGTGGCACGGGCATCCTGCCCGTGGATAAAGCGTTATCAGTAAAAAATAAGGCTTAGGAATCCTAACAAAACCTAATTTGTCATTCCGGGCTCAACGAGCCTTTTGCCCTGCACTCAGTGTAGTGCAGGGGAAGAATCTCCAAAATTAATCAATCATCAATCAATGTCATTTCGACCGAAGCAATGCGCAGCATTGCGGAGTGGAGAAATCTGCCCACACGAATTGAATTTACCATACGATGTCACTGAGAAATCAGCAGAGCATTCTCAATTCTGCATTCTACATTCTAAATTCAAAACTCCCTTCCCACTTCTCATTCCGCGCGTGAAAAAAAGTAATTTAGGAACAAGCAAGCTTGCTGCATACTCTACCCGGCTCGTAGAATCGTCAATCTGATCTTAATGGTAGTCATACAGCATATTTTTCAAAATCACCTCCAAAATCCACATAAAAACTCTCCCAGTTTTTTCAACTCAAATTTTTCAAGAAATCTTGGTGAGTCTGTTATATAATTAAAAAGCTGTTTCCACAGGCAGATTTTCGCTGTAATCGGTACTAATCCATTGCATCATTCCCAAGTTACGGATTGCAGAGGCAACCTCCACCTTTTTTTGATCTGTATTCCAGCTTTTTTTCCACTGGAGGATATAATCAAAAACTTCTTTTTCTGGGATTCGTTCTCGTTTGGATTCCTGTCTTAATTTCTTAATAGCAAAAAGAACAGTTGATACTTCTTCGGCCTGATTTGTATTTTTGATACGAATAAATAAGTCTGTTACCTTTTCGACAAGATTATTGTATTTTTGAATAATCTTTTTATGTTGTTCCTTTAGGGTTTTATATTGTGGGCCGACTCTAATGGCTGTCATTTGTCCAATCTGCGTTTCACATATTAAATTGCTATTTGCCAATATAGTTAATGCCGGTTTGATCTGTTTTGAAAACGGTCCATAACTGGATTGTACAAAGGAAAAACCTGTATCCAGTTTCATTTCAGTTGCGATATAACAGATTTTTTGAAAAATCGTTCTGCCAACAGGTTTTGCATAAGGTTGTTTTTGAAGTTTATTAAGGATTTCTACTAACACAAACCATTCGGATTTTAATTTTTGCTTTTGTAATTTGTGTCCATTTGTTTTTTTGAAAGAAGTATGCGCAGAAAGAAAGCTTATAGATACTTTTTTTTGTGGAGTTCCATAGGGGGCATACATTTCAACCGGAATATCCAACTTGGATAATTCCTGATATAACAGAGGTCCCACATCGTCCCACTCCAAACCACCATTGCCACAACCAAGCGGCGGAAAAGCAATTGAAGTTACTCCCCAATCTTTATATTTCGTAGTTAAATATTCCAAGCCATGATAAATATCTTCAATTCTTGAAACAGACCGCCAGTGTTTTTTTGTGGGAAAGTTAATAATTGCCTTGTTTTCATAAAGGGACTTAAAGATATAAGGCTTTCCAAGTTGAACTTTTCCTTTTGTGCATCGATCTTTGTAGTCCTTGAACATTTCAGGATAGCGTTTCTTAAATTCCTGAGCAATCCCTTTGCCCATGATCCCGCCACAATTGACCGTATTAACCAAAGTCTGGGCTTTTGACTCAAATAGATTTCCTATAAGAGCATGAATAGGCATATTAAGTCCTAATAAAAGAATAACGATTCATTGATCTTTATATTACCAGAAAATCCTGTCTGTTTCAACCTTAAACCTGTTGCTCGATTGCATACATATGCCCCGACGATATACTTAGGATATACACAATTCGGCACAAGTACTTCAGCACCTTTGATATTTTTATGAAGTTCTTCAAGTCTTGGGTCATCTTGATGCAACCACCATGTGGCATAAATCATATCAAAATCCAATTTTTTTAAACCATCAGGATATGGATAAAAACCTGCATAATTACATGAAGCATTTCGATCTGTGATTACAATTCCGGGCAAGCTAAACACTTCGTGGTTGATTCTCAGAACACAAATTTCATTATTATGATTTCTAACTTTGCTTAACATGGGATTATGAGCGTCAAAATATAAATTAGCATAAGAATGAAGATATTTTCCTCCTGGGACAATTTTATTTGTTCTTCGATCTTGTATTTCCTGCATTGCAACGGAGCGACTTCGGATTCTTAACTTTCTCCTTAAATTGTGTGAAAGAATCCCATGTTCCATTACAGAAGGAATGTTTGCAATCGGCATAATATTATGTAATTCCTTAATATCCATTACGTAGTAAACATCTTGTTTTTAGTTTCATTAAAATTTCAACAGGTACTCCGGTTTCTTTGGGGGCTTTAATGCCCCCGCAATTTCTTATGTCTATAGAACCGTCTGATCATTCACAGCTTATCAAATCCTCCGAAAATCGCATCATAAAATTCTTTCAAAAAATAGTATAAAAATGAAACAAAACCACAATTCCCGCCAAAACAAAACCTCATTTTAACGCTGCCGTCCCGGCCTCTGTTCTTATCCCTTATCCCTTCTCTTTTATAGCCGTTCCCGGCCACCAAAATGTTGATAAAAATCCGCTTTAAGGATTTATTTTTTTAGTTTCCTTCGACTGCGCTCAGGACAGGCTATAAAGCATGTCCCGAAAGTGCTTAATCGCCAGTATAAACAACATAATCATGTTTCCTATCATATTGCACATGAAAGCAAGACCCCAATAGGCACGGTCAGATATCTTACGGGTTCTATAAAGCAAAATCCACAATGTACCCGGCCCGACGGTAAAAACCAGCAACATCGCCAGCCACCTTGCTTTGAAGAGCCAACGGAAGTTCTCAAGTTCAAATAATATACCTGCCAGTACACTAACCGTAAGTGAGAAGAAGAATATGGATTTAAAGTCCTTCTCTTTCCTTATCGATTCCGACTTTAGGTCCGGCAGCACCTCACGTAAAGGCTCAATCCTCTCCTCTATTAATCCCATCACCTTCTCAAGATACGCCTTAGGTACTACAATTATGAAAGGCCTCACCCTCTTATTATTGCGATACAAGAGAACAGTCAACGTATCGTCATCCAGGCTTCGCTTATCTTCTATTTTGTAACCGTCTATATCTTTCCATTTTATGATTTTGGCGTTCGTATTACTCACGTACTTTATGATTTTATCCGTTATCACGTACCTTGGTTTACCAAATGAGTCAAGCCATGAACCCAACAAACAAAACAAAAACATGAACAAGATAAATCCCGGTCCTAACAGTGCTGTCTTTAGCCATTGAGATTCAGTTTCAAATAATTCCGGTAGATAATAGTACAGAAACAGTATAACCAGACACCAGCCAATCGAACCAATAAAACAAGTTCGTAGAAGTGGCCGAATTATCGATTTCCTCTGGGTCCGTTTGTATTCTTCCGCTGCCTTGCCGGTCAATTTGGCTTCTTCAAATTCACATAGCGTTTCTTCCTTCCTTTTGCTCATATTTCTCACGGGCAAAATATTTAGCCGACGCTCGCCTCCTTTTCTTTTCTAAATGTCAAAGCTAAAGCTGCGAGATTTACAACAGGCAATCCATAACTTAGTAGGCCGAAAATCCACATAGCAGGTCCCTCGAGACGAACATTGCCGATAGCCGTAACATAGATAAGGATAATAAGAAACAAGGCATTTACAATAACAGCAATAATCCTCAGAACAGAGGCTAACTTTTTGCCCTCTTTACCAAATGTCAACGCAATAGCAATAATCGTCATCGGAGCGAACGCAAACATTGATATAAATCCCGCCCAGTCGAGAAGAGTTCGAGGGTCAGCGCCAAGCCTTATCAGGAACAATATAAGCCCGGCTGAGAAAATAACGTTTAGGACAATAGCAATAATTTTAAAAGCTTTACCAAGGCCCTTCATTATAAACCCCCAAAAAACGCAATTGTCGGCAGATACCTTTCATATCTCATATCTCTTACCCCAATTATCCACCCCATTCCCCTCGAACACAACAAAAAAACCACCCGCCCGTCTCAGCCACAGGGGGTTAAATTCTTCCGTGTAATCTGCGAAATCTGTGGTTAAATATCCCGATCAAACAAAACCTCATTTTAGCGCTGGCCGTCCCGGCTTCGTTCACAATAATCAATAATCATTTATCAATCATCCTTAATCATTTATGAGGCAGGGACCCAGTTCTTTCTTGTCTAAATAAAACACCTTTTTAGCCAGCTTCCCAAATGGGGTCCTTCTTAGACGGAACCCGGCGGCTGAAGCTGAGCGTTTCACAGAAGCTTGCTTCGAGGAAAGGCTCGGCCAAAGACGCCAAAGCTGGCTAAAAACCTCTATGCTCTCCGTGCAAAAAAAATCCTGTTATCCTGTCTAATTTTTCTTCGTGTGCTTGTATGTTGACATCAGTCATGGTTAATAATAGTCTCATTGGTAACCCTGGTGTTGGCGAGGCGAGCGTAGCGAGCCGAGCCAACACCAGTCGGCGACGAGAGATCGGTCGTGCCCAGGTCCGCGAGGCCGTCACGAAGCGGGATCCTCGCCGCCACCGTGGGACTAGCCCGAACAGCCGTTTGAACCGCCGGCGACCCACTCACCCGGTGAGTTCGTATTTGCAAGTAAGGGAGAAAACCATGTCTGAACCTGTTTATGTCGGTATCGATGTCGCAAAAGAAACATTTCATGTCGCAACTTGCCCAGACGTCCTCAAAACTCAACTGCCAAACACCCGGAAGGGACATCGCCAGCTTTCTCAATCGCTCAAAAATCACACTATCGCTCTCATCGTTCTTGAAGCTACCGGCGGCTATGAACGTCCGCTCACTGCCGAATTGCTCAGTGACTCTTTGCCTGTTGTTGTAGTTAATCCTCGGCAGGTACGTGACTTCGCCAAAGGTATGGGCCAATGGGCTAAAACAGACCCCATTGATGCACAGGTACTGGCCAAATTCGCACAGATAGTCAAACCTGCACCTAAAACACATTCTACGCCCCAAACCGCTGAGTTGTCCGAACTTGTCAGAAGACGCCGGCAGCTCAACGACCTGCGAACTCAGGAATCCAATCGTCTGCTTATGATTCACCACCCAAAGGTCAAAAAGAGCATTCAAAAAATGATAAAAACACTCAACTTCCAGATAGACGAGATCGACAGGCTCATCCGAGAACATATCGATTCCGATGCCAACTTCAAAAACAAAGACCGTATCCTCCGGAGTACTCCCGGCGTAGGACCGCAAACAAGCGCAATGCTCATCGCCAATCTGCCCGAACTCGGCAAACTCAATCGGCAGGAAATCGCCGCCCTTGCAGGCCTGGCCCCGTGGGACCGCTCGTCTGGAAAATCTGACGGCAAAGCGCACATCTGGGGCGGCAGAAAAGACGTCCGAAGTGTGCTTTATATGGCTGCATTTACAGCCTGTCGTTTTAATCCTGTTATACGTGCACTTGCAGAGCGTCTTAAACAAAAGGGCAAAGCTTACAAGGTGGTCATTACCGCCTGCATGCGTAAGTTGCTGATTATTCTGAATACTATGGTTAGGGATCAAACTTTATGGACTCCCGAAAAATCTGTAAAAAATACTTGAAATCTAACACAGCCGCTTCGTGGTTAAAAAATCTATGAACAATGAACAACGAACTCTGCGCAACGCTTTCCTATCCTGCCCAGTTTAACATAATGTTAAAATACAAAAATGTCAAATTTCTGCAACATTTTGCACAAAAAGTGCGCGCTTTTTGACTACTTTTGTCAACTTTCCGCTATACTTTTGCAAGTTTTTGCACCATTTTTTTCTTGCCCCTTTTACCCATACCTCCCATGCTGCCAATCAACATCTATTTATAGACTAAAAACAAACATCCCCCTGAGAAGAACCCAAAAAAACCTGAATTTCCACCCATTTTTTAAAATTTAAAAAATTTCATTTCTCAATCATGTTAATCTGCGTAATTTATGCCCAAGGTATTTATGCCCAAGGTATTTATGCCATAGGTATTTATGCCCAAGGTATCCTCAGAACCGCCATTTCCACCGGAACAAAAAACCGCGATTTCGAGTTCCAAAAAAAACCTAACTTGTCGCGGCGTTGCCTCTGGCGAAGACGGAACTTGTCGCGGCGTAGCCTCTGGCGAAGCCGGAACCTGTCGCGGCGTAGCCTCTGGCGAAGACGGAAACAAAGCCGCATACGCACCCGTGGCGGGCCAAAAAAAAGCCATTCCCCCTGACTCCAAACCTCACCGCCTCGACTGTTGTTTCGCCCTTGGATGATAAAATATTTCCTTAACATTTTTGGGCCTCCTTGTGTTATTGTCGGAAAAACGGGTTTAACCATATCTAAGGAGGCTCTTGGCATATCCCGTGCCAAAACAGGTAATTGCGTGAGTTTAGGAATTGACAAAATAAGTCATTTAATGTATTATAATGTATTAGAGTTTTGTTGCGAAATGCCCTTTTTTTGAAAAGATGCGGCTATGGATTCTCCAAAAAATAGACCATCCTGGGAATTCAGTTGGCGTATTATTACCATATACGTCGTATTAATGGTTTCGGTCTTGATTTTTATCGTCGTTACGTTCCTGACCGACATTTTCCATACAACCGAAAAAGGTCAAATACCACCTGTCGTATGGCTACTCCTCGCCGGCGTATTTATTTTTGCGATTATAGCAACACTCTCAAATATAATTAAAATATTTGACGCTCTTCAGGACAATAGCGCAAAGCTGGAAGTTATGTCAGAGGCTCTGAAAAAGAACCAATCCGTGCTGGACCAAATCAATCAAATTGCCCACCTTAGTGAAGCAGCAAAGTCGATTGTATTCCACGATTCAGACAGACAGTTTCTCATAGAAACCGTTCTTGATAAACTCGAGCATCAGGATATTGATGGGGCCTATGAAATCATTGATGGTCTTGCTCATTACCAGGGATATGAAGAACTGTCTGAGCACTTGCGAAACGAGGCGGAAAAGCACCGCGGCGCAACCGACCAGGAACGGATAGAGCAAGCCAAAGCAACCATCGAAAGGCTGTTCGAAAGCTGCCAGTGGGCCATGGCAAGTACGCGGATTGAAAAATTAATTAGTGCTTATCCCGACTCCGATGAAACAAAAACAATGCGACAAAGACTAATTGAAAAAAAGGAAGAACGCAAAAAAGTATTGCTCAACGCCTGGGATGACGCCGTAAAACGCCGGGCAACTGATCGCAGTCTGGAGATTTTAAAGGAGCTTGACCTCTACCTGACCCCTGAGGAAGGTCTGGCTTTGCAGGAAGCAGCAAGGGATGTTTTCAAAGACAAGCTGCACAACCTCGGCATCCAATTCTCTCTCGCCGTCTCCGGAGAGCAATGGGACAAAGCGATTCAGGTCGGCCAGGAAATCATTCGTGATTTCCCAAACAGCAGAATGTCCGAGGAAATCCGTGAAAGAATGGATGTCTTAAGGCAGAGGGTCCGGTAGCAGGGAAGTTAAAAAAACTGTCGATTTTATCTTACTGAAAATCAAACAGGGATTGAGTCTTAATCATTGTTACCTGTTCCGGATAAGCCGCAAAAGTATGAATGTGCAGCTCACTTCGTCTTGCCTCGAAGTCAATATAGCAAAACGGCTGCAAACCCCCGACTTCCAGCTCCGGGAACTTGACGAACACACCGCGGTTCCGGGCGAATCGGTCGAGATCGACATAGCTCTGCCGATATAAATTCGGACTCATCTTCTCGACTTGAAAATCGGTCATATAATTGAGCCCCTGGCTCAAAGTGCATTTATGAGAACGTGGGCCGCGGAATTGAAAACGCTCAATCAAGCCGCGAGAGGGCAGCATCTGTCCAGGCGTACTTACAATCTCAGCCAGGCAGGCATCCGCGGTAAAGACGCTGACAACATGAGTGCAGCCTGTAACCCAGATCATCGCCTCATATTTTGCGGTCCTTAATCGCCGATTGGCATAAATTTGGAAAAGCTCCGGATGCAAAGGTCTTTGAAAAAGACTGAATGTCAATTCTTCAATAGCCACATTGATTTGTGGTGATTCCATAATCAGGATGCCCCAAAACAAAAAAACTAACTTACTATATTAGTGTTATTATACAAAATTATCGCATCTTATTCAAGGACAATATCAGTATTGATAAGGCTGATTCATGGGCTTATAGGACGATTGTTTTGCAAGTTCCGTAAGCTAAATGACTAACGAGCGTGAAGTTTTGCGAAAAAAAGATTTGAAAACGCAGTTGCCCCGATTAATTTCCACTGCTAAAGAAAGCCGCGTTTATAATTGTTGCAATAATATCATAAAAAGCATGAGTTCCCGCCGTTATTCCAAAGCCGCGAATTGCAAAAAGAACAGCAAAATAAACACCCGCAATTGTCCGAAAACCAAACTCAGTCCAGTTAAATGCAGCACTTAGTGCCAATTGCCCATTTATAAGAACTATATGATGATGTGCACTAAACAACCCTGCCGAGACAAGAACCGAAAGTATAATCGAGTTCTTATGGCTGAGCCTCAGAACATCCTGGAACAACAGCATTAATACGCATATCAAAATCAACCGAAAAACAAGTTCTTCATAAATCCCCGCTCCAATACCTGTAACAATACTCGCCAGCAAAGAATCACTTTTAACTTCACTGCTGCCGGTCTCCATAGCCACCGACGGTAAACTGTTTGCTGTAACCAAAGAACAGCTCGGCAACGCTTTGTTGTATTGGGCATTGCGTACTGCGTATTGTGAATTTCGAATTTCAAATTTCAAATCATGCCTGATGCACGACGCCTGACGAAACTGTTTCGCACTGTCACCGAATTGGGCAATATCATCCTGTGGCCCGGGCGGACTATTCAAAAACAAACTCAATACAATCAAGGGCACCGCAAGCAAAATGCACTCAATCCCCATCGGCCAAAGGTCTCCAAGACTAAATCCCCATGGTTTGCGTGATGATAATTGCAGTGCCACCAAAATTACTACAACCGCCACTGGAGGTGCCACCCACGCCAGCTTATCGCTGGAACCCATATATTCAAGCAGGTTCTGAAGCCATACAAACGCCACAACTCGAACCTGAGATTGGTTCAGCAGGTCGGTATTGAGCAAAATCGTTCCCACCTCGTAGAAGACGATAAACGGCAGAAGAAAAATTATAGCATAAATCGGTCGAGACGTCCGTTCAAGATAAGAATTCTGAGTAAAGTTCAGCAATTGGCTTGAACTGTGCTTTCCCCTTTTTTTCACTCGTTTATCTGTTCTCACTTTTATAATTATTTGTCCTTAAAAACCGAAAATTAGTTGACTCAGTCAGCAAAATTTCAGAGAGTTTACTTGAATTAAATCGGAATTACAACAGTTAAACGCAGAAGCTTTTTTGCAACAAAAATTCAGGCAATGACAAGCGACCAATTGATCGAAATTTACCAGCTTCTTTTCGACCGCTTTGGCCCCCAGCACTGGTGGCCCGGCCAAACCCAATTCGAGATAATCACAGGTGCGATACTGACCCAGAACACAAACTGGGCCAACGTTGAAAAAGCAATAGCAAATCTAAAGTCCGCCGATTGCTTAATACCCGAAAGACTTTATCATCTTGATGTCTCACAGCTTGCAGAGCTTATCCGACCAGCCGGCTATTATAATATAAAAACAAAACGGCTCAAAAACTTCATAAACTGGCTGTTCGATAATTACGATGGGCAACTGGCAAACCTTGAAACCGTTGATACCGACCAATTAAGAGCTGAACTTTTAGCGATAAAAGGCGTCGGTTTTGAAACCGCTGACTCTATTTTACTCTACGCTTTCGAGAGGCCTGTTTTTGTCGTGGACGCCTACACCGCTCGAATCGCTTTCCGTCATCAGCTAATCGAGCCGGATGCTGATTACGAGCAGTTGCGTGAATTATTCCAGTCGAATCTGGCGGATGACACGCAGCTTTTCAATGAATACCATGCATTGCTGGTAAGGGTCGGCAAAGAATTCTGCAAGCCGAAAGCCAAATGCCCCGGCTGCCCCCTCGAAAAACTTCCCCACTGTCTTGAAATCGAATATTTCTAAAGCCCCACACCGCCTCTCGTCATTCCAGCGCGACAGTATCATCCATCCCCAGCCAAGCTCCGTTTCATACAAACGTAACGCAAAACCAGCAAAAAAGTCCCCCAGCCCAGGACCAGCAGGGCTATAATAGAAATGAGATTTATCATGGCACCCAAATGCTTATACCAGACGATTCCTGTAACCGTCATAAGGTAGATTACGAACATAAGCAACGAAATTACATAAATCGGCTTTCTGTAAAAAATCAACCGGACAACAAAAGCAAAAGGTGTAATCAACAAAGGAATGAAAAGATGTTTTACACTTATGGCGTGATAGATAAAGTTGACCCCTCGAAATGTAATCTCCGGTATAACTATCTCTAACAGCATAGATAAAGCCGTCATGACTGCAACTAAAACGCTAATCACCACTGTTGCTACAGCGACCGCTGTTATTGTCCCGGCAAACCTTTCTCTTCGGCCCCCTGAAATCATCATACTTGAGTGCACCGGCAGCCGCATATTCATCACGATAATCGCCGGCATAAAGAAAAATACAAATATTGCCCCCGCCCCCATATAACCAAGGAAGGATGACATCAGAATTAAAATAATTACAAATGACAATATACCCTTCCACTGTAATACCAGCACCACTGAAGCCGCGTATAACGCACCCCATATATATCGTCCCGCACTGACGTAATCGTATCTGTTCATTCGGCCGAGAAAGAATCTCTCCACCCGCGGGCTCGTGTATTTTTTCAATTTGTCCCACTTTCCGGCCATTCTAATCCGACTGATTTTTTTCATCTTGGCTGGATTCCAGGCATCGAAACCAGCCCACGGCACATTGCAGTAACGTCGCGCCCGGCCCTCATCGCCCAGCCATACCCATACAACACAACTGCTCAAAATTCCCACTGGAATAATCACAAGGGGATTTTCAACAATCACCCGTTCTAAAACTGTGTGCAGGTCAAAAAACCCTCCTGCGACAATTATCAACGGCAGAAATCCTATGAAAGCCACCGAGTTCCTGGCGGTAAAAGCAAGTGCGCCCCCTATCAAATAAGAAATCAGGCCCGCAAAAAAAGCTGAGCAAATCACAAGAATCAATTGCCCCGCATTCAAAGAGGGATAAACAAAAAACAGCAACGATCCGAAAATATTAAAAACTATTCCCACACAAAATACAAATTTCCTCACCATCTTCCTGTGGCCGGGCAGACAATAGGAAAACGGCTTGGACAGGACCTCTATCGGCAGCACAGCAAACAAAAGCCCAACGACAAACGCCAACACAATTAATCCTACAAATCGTCCCTTCCCCACCTCCGGCCCCTTAAACAACACTGCGATCCCCGCCAACGCAAAAAGTACTACAATCACATAAACCAGCCAGAGACCACGACGCTGATAAAGATGTTTCAAATTGACGGTTAAAACACTCATCTTTTACACTCCTGTAACGTTTTCTTTTTAAACCTTTTAACTGACAACAATCTTATATATCTCTTCCAGCGGCAGCGTCTCAATCTCAACCCAGCAATCGAGGCTTTTTGCCTGCTCCTGTATTATCTCTCGTGGGCAGTCCTTCACCGTTAATATAGCCTGCCCGTCGCTCCGCTTGCAGTGCACCACGTTTTCAAACGGCAGCTCTTCAGGCAGTTCCTTGCTCAAAGCGCTGATACGTATCTGGCTGAACCGCTCCCTCAATTCGTCAAAGCTGGAATCCAGCAGGATCCTACCCTCTTTCATTATCACCGCGTGGTCGATGACCTTCTCCACGTCGCTGAGAATATGAGATGAAATAATAATAGTTCGATTCTCGGTCTGGATAATCCGGAGCAACAAATCCAGAAACTGCGCCCTTGCCAAAGGATCCAGGGCCGCCGCCGGCTCATCCAGTATCAGCAGTTCCGGCTCAAAGCCTATCGCTAAAAGTATCGCCACCCTTTGCCTCTGCCCGGGCGATAAAGACCCGACAAGAACTTTTGTTGAAATTTCGAAGTCTTCAATGTATTTTTCCTCCAGCTCGCGGTTCCAGCTTTGATAATATGCGCTGACATAACTAATTAGCTGCCTGACTGTCATCCAGTCGAGCAGTTCGCCTTCCTGGTGAACATAGCCTATTTGCGCAAGCTCTTTCGGCCCGAGCTTTTTAGCATCAGAGCCGAACGTAATACATTCTCCTTCGTCCTGGAGATACAGCCCGATGATGTTTCGCAGTAATGTGCTTTTGCCTGCCCCGTTGGCTCCCAACAATCCAATTATCCTGCCGGGGTATATCTGAAGGTTGATATCATCGAGGGCCTTAATTTTTCCGAAACTTTTGCGCACCTTGCGCATCTGCACAATTGGTTCTTTGTTATTCATTAGAGTGACTCCCTGTTCTTAAATCATATTCTTTATATAACTTAGCCAGCATTTCTCCGGCTTTTTCTTCAGCTATCTCCAACTGCACTGCCATCACCGCCGCTTTTCTCAAAACTTCCTCCAGAAGCTGTATCTTTGTATGCGCTTTTTTGTCCTTCTGCAGCCTGTCAACAAATAGGCCTATCCCGCGGCGTCTTTCCACCAATCCTTCGACCTCGAGCAGTGCGTATGCCTTGCTGATTGTCATCGGATTAACCCTCAGTTGCGCAGCAAGGTCACGCACGGACATTAATTGCTCTCCTTCGCTTAACTGCCCGGCCATAATCTGCCGGCGTATCTGTTCGATTACCTGGCGATATATTGGCACTCCGCTGTGATGGTTGATTTCCAGTAACATATCGTATCGTCCTTATTCTGTATTACTGTATTAGCTACTTAATACAGTATACAACAACAGTAACACCTGTACAAGAAAAAAATGAAAATTTTTAAAAAAATTTGTAAGGATTTGACCACCCTTCCCCAAAAACGGCTATGTCCTTTGCATGCAAAGACTTATAAGCCCGGAAACTGCTGCTCAGACAAGCTGTTAGAAGAATCACCGGTTATGGTCAGCACCAAAAAGGGATTCCAATCGGCCTTTATAATATTCCTGCTTTTACCTACAAAAACATAGACTCCATTACAACAAAACCATCGTTGGCCAAACTTATAGCCTCTTGACGAACGTGGATTGATAACGGAGAATCTCAGGTATTAAATGAAGACTATCGGAGCACCTTAAATCGAAATCCTGCTTGAAGGGTGAAATATCATGGTGAAAAAAATTCTTTGCTTAGCACTTTTGCTGATCGGCCGGACTGTTTGCGCTCAAACAAGCGATTATTTCAAAGCAACCTATGGTGAGCTGCTTCCCGGCTCTACTGCCGAAGTTGGTCTGTGGTGGGCCTCATCAGGCTGGAAAATAAATCCCGACAAGCCGCTGCCAAAGGCAAGGAGTAATGCTATTAAGATATGCGCAGCTCGCAATGAAGCTGAAGCTGCTCAATTAGTAATTCGGCCAACTGTTACTATTAAGGATTTCAAAATACATCCAAAAGCATTAAATGGACCAGACGGAGCGGTTATACCCCCGGAAAATATCGAGGTACTAAAGGTCCATTACGTTAATGTTACAATGCCTACGGATAGAAGTTCTGTGTCAGGTTTCTGGCCTGATCCATTGCCTCCCTTAAATGTACCTATTAATCTCGAAGCCGACAAGAATCAGCCATTTTGGATTCGCGTGAAAGTTCCTCGTCAAGCTCCGGCAGGAATGTATACAGGCAATATTATACTGTTCGGGCAAAACTTCAAAGCTAACGTCACCCTGAGCGTAGAAGTATATGATTTTGTTCTTCCCGACCGGATGACTTGCACAACAGCCTTCGGTTTCTCGCCGGGTAACGTATTTAGCTATCAGAAGATATCCAGCGAGAAACAGAAACGCCAGGTACTCGAAAAATACTGGACGAACTTCAGTAATCATCATATATCACCATACGACCCGGCACCGCTCGACGGAATAAAAGTGACGTGGCCTAACGTTAAGCCGCCGGTCGAAAATAAATATGCAAATTGGGAGGGTCTGCGAATCATTGATAACGAATCTCATTCAGGCACCGGCTCACTGCTCATCTATGATGATGACCAGAAGAGTAATGTAACCGTTTCATATCAGCCGCTCATAGAAATACCGGCCGGCGGACTGCAGGTACGATTTTGGTATCGCACAGCGGTGCCGGACCACCGCTTTGGCATTGCGCTTAACCACTATGACCAGGACGGCAAGTGGATGTCGGGCAGAAATAACGATATGACGCTAAAGGGCAACGGCAGATGGCAGCTCTTCGAGGCTTTGGTGAGCGACTTTCCAAAAGGGGCCAAGTCCATAAGACCTATGATAAGAGCGACAACATGGACAGATACGGGGGAACTAACAGGTCTTGTATGGTTCGATGAGGTTTCTCTGAAGGATGCGGCGAGTGGAAAAGAACTTGTTGAAGGCGGTGATTTTGATATTGAAAAACGGACCGAACTTGTTGCGCCTCCTGAAGAGTTGAAAGTCAGATTCGATTTCTCTGCCTGGGACCAGGCAATGAGCCGAGCAATTGATACATATCACTTCAATTCATTCCGCCTCAGCATACCAGGTCTTGGCGGCGGAACATTTCATGCAATTTACGAACCATCTCTGCTGGGTTTTAAGGAGGAAGAGCCGGAGTATCCTATCATCCTCGAATCCTACTGCAAGCAAATGGAGAAACATCTGGCCGAAAGGGGCTGGCTGGATGAGGCTTATGTCTATTGGTTTGACGAGCCAAGCCCGGACCAGTATGCATTTGTCATGAACGGCTTTGATAAACTCAAACGTTACAGCCCAAGAATTCCACGGATGCTCACCGAACAGCCCGAATCCAAACTCGAAGGTGGCCCGAACATTTACTGCGTTATCTCAAACCTGTATAGAGACGATGCATCCGAGAGACGAAGGGCGTTCGGGGATAAGTTCTGGTGGTATGTCTGCACGGGTCCAAAGGCACCCTACTGTACGCTTTTCATTGATCACCCTGCGACTGAAATGCGCGTTTGGCTATGGCAGACATGGCAGCGAAAAATCGAGGGAATCCTCGTTTGGCAGACAAACTACTGGACCAGCTCCGCCGCTTATCCCGACCAACCACAAAATCCATACGAGGACCCAATGGGCTGGACATCCGGCTACAGTACACCAAAAGGCCAGAAAAGACCCTGGGGCAATGGTGACGGCCGATTCATATATCCACCCCTCGCTGCTGCAGATGCTCATCCTGCCGAGCCGGTCCTCGATGGGCCGGTAGATAGTATCCGCTGGGAAATGCTGCGCGACGGCATCGAGGACTACGAATACCTCGTTATTCTTGAAAAACTCCTCAAAGCCAAAAAGGACAAACTCACCACTGGACAGCACCAAAAATACGCTGCCTTCCTTGTTGTACCCGAAGGAATTACTAAAGATATGACTATATTTACGAAAGACCCAGCCCCAATCGAAATCCGACGTAACCAAATAGCTCAAGTTATAACTAAGCTAAACAAACTGTAAGTAAGCTTACCTCGCAGCTTTCGTCCAGTCCTCTTGTCTTACACCGTGGTATGTTGTCAGGACGTATTCAAACTTCTTCGCTGACCTCGGATCCAAGACAAGCATGAACTCAACCGTATCCAGGTCAACCTGCTCAAACTCCTGGCTTGTATTTAGCTCCCAGTATTGTGTTGGGAAGTTACGCTTAATTTCCACTTTAGTTGGAATATCACGAGTATTTCTTACTTCAATCTTGAATTTGCGAATCTCGTCCCAGCCTGAGATGTTACGATTCCTGTCGAATCTGTAGTTCTTGGTTTCAAAGTCCATAAGCGTTGTTTCGACAACCACATCGCCAACCGCACCAAGGTTAAGCTCTACATCTTCATTTACGGGAATATACTTAAATGTAGACTGACCCGTGTAAGATAAATGTCCTTTATCGCCGGCGCTTCTATAAATCTTCAGCATCCCGCCGGGTATGGGTGTTTCACCAAGCTTGTGCTCCTCATCATTTTTGAAGCTGAGGAAGCGAACTGCCGAATTACCATAACGCTCCTGTTCGAATTTATAGAGATTCGCCACCGGTACTTCGTCAACATCAAAGCTAATCAGACGTTTCGACCAGCCAGTAGGAATTGTTTCCGTCCCTTCAATCGTATAAAGAAAATACTCGCTCAAACCTTCCTTTTTGATTTCCTTGGGTTTTTCTGGAACTCCAATTGCGGCCAATGTAACGACTTTTTCCATTTCTGTCTTGGCTTCCCTCCCCCCGCGAGCCGATAGACCCCTCATTATCCTGACTTCTCCCGGTCTGCCGTAGGGATACTGTCGCCGGGCAAGCTCGGCTATCTGGTCGAGGATGTGTACCTTACCGACAATAAGGCGCGTCTGGGCGTTTTCATAATCCTCGCCGCTGTTATTGGTAACCCGCACGTAGCCCTGCAGGCGCATCGTCTTCTCATCTTCTGTGAGCGTCCCCATATAAAACGCCCGCCAGGACAGGCCGCTGGTCAAGTACGTTATCTCCACCGGGACTTTTCCGCTTACGCCGCTTTCGATGTTCCACAGCCCAAGGTTCTGGATCCT
>JAOUFU010000407.1 GCA_029858035.1 Phycisphaerae bacterium | reverse complement strand
TTCATTATGAAGCCTCGTCGGCCTTATGGCTATTCAGGGGAAGTGCTAAAAGATACGCATTTTAGCTATCCTCCGCCCGGATAGCCTAAAATATATCAGTTTTTTTATTATATCTACCTGTTTCTCATTTTCAAGCCCCCTGATTTCCGATAAGATATTATACATCAAATAACCGCCGGATGCCACGTTACTATTACAAAAGCATGGAGGCTTCCTACAAGCAGGACGCAGCAGTTGACGATGCCTGCGGCATTATGAGTGGTCGAGCGTTTCAGCGCATATTGACTGGGACGCAGAATCAGAACTGCTGAATTTTTGTTGCCGGTACAAAATGATATCGGCCAGTCGGTGGCGAAAGGACCCGGCAGATGGACTCGATGATAATGTGAAGCGAATATATGCCTTAGACCTTTGGCTTCAAGAAACCGGCCGAAGTCGCGACTTACCAATGCCTTGCCATTAACAAATCTTATTTCTTTTTCACGACTTCATCCGGGAAATCGGGATTAAAAAGGGCCCATTTCTCTAAAGCATTTGAAAAAATATGACCGCAAAACGTTTTTTTTTGAAAAAAATTACATTTTGAAATTTAACATAATAGCTTATGTGTCATACAATTACGGCAGATACCGGCATAAAATCACTCAGTTTAGTTAAATTATTTGACAATCTGATTGTATCTTATTAGAATATCCAATGGAGTGGATAGCAGGGATTCGTGTATAGAACCAAAGTGACTATTCCGTTTTCTCCGTCTTCGGCTGTTTGCTGAGAGCAGATGTTGGATGAGTGGAAACAGACGGCAGGTTTTGTTATAAGACAAAGAAGTCTGGCTTTTCGGAGGAGAAAGTGCGGGAGGCGATAGTATTGATGCTCAGCGTGTACTGAGAGCTCGTTCTCCGAGTGATTTATTTGATATGGGATATTTTGATTTTTTAGCAGGCTAATACTAAATTACAATGTAATTCGGCGTTTAGGACAAGGGAAAAACAGCTTTAGCAATTTAATTCAACTTGCCGATAAATCAAGGGGAGGCTATATGGAGATAGAAAAAAGAAAACCATCGGGCCGGGAAAAGGATGAGGCCTCTATAAAGCTTCTTAGCAAGCTGAGGGATGAGCTACATTCACAACACGCATCAAATAGAAGGCAGGCTGCTTTTAATCTCTCCTGGATGCAGGAAGATGGATTAGAAATCTTACAAGCGGCTTTGTTTAGCAAGGCTCATGTTACTACCAAAAACGCAGCAACTTATGGACTGAGAAATATGCGTGGAAGGATGAAGAAAATGGCCTTGGAGGTTTTGAAGGAGGGTCTCAAACACAGTAGCAGTGACACCAGGGACGTATGCAAGTCCGCTTTGTTGCGATTGGAAGGCAAGATGGAAAAGAAACCTTCTTCTAAATGCAGCGCAAGAAAAAGTAAGTATGAAATCAGGGATATACCACGGGGACCACGGGGAAACAGGCAGCAGCGAACGGTGGGTATGATGCGTTCACACAACAGGCGGGGGCCTATAGGAAATAGACGCTCCCCAAGAGACTAAATAGTTATCCCCTCATTGGAAATGTTTTTCAGTAGTTTTTAAATTGTCGCATCCATTCAGGCCAGACACCCGGCCAGCCGCTTGTATCGAACTGTCGATGCCACTTCAGCTTCCATAATTCCTTAAGTCCGACTTTTCTGACCGACCAATCCATAAAAACACAATTTATACACTCTTTGTGCCGGTCTATGCAGAAATGCCTCATTTCCCCACTGTAGGTATGGGGCTGCCATTGGCCATTGTAATCAGGAGGACTAATGCGATCGCTGTTGATGTTGCCGCCTTGATAGAAAGGCCCGCCCCCCCTCCACATGCTGTCCAGGAACACGGGTATGTTGTTCAGACCTCTAACATCAATAGTAGTCCCCCAGTGCCATGCAGCGGGGCGACCCTGAATATCTGTCTCTGTTTGATAAATCCAGCAGTTTGCCCCATAGCTGCATTCTTCCCGAAGGTCACCAAATCCACCCGGTCCCATACGATAAGTGTAAAACGGGCCGCCGTACTCATAACCATCGGGGTGTGGGTTTTTGGCCATCGGGCATTTAAGGATGTCTGATCTTGTCTCCCATTGGTCCCGCAGCGGTAATATCCATTCCCCACGCGTCCATCCAAAATCGGGAGATTCCCCACAGAAGGAGCCATTGTTATCATTGCAATACAGCAGCCAGATTTGACCCCATTGTCGCAGGTTTGCCTTACAAATCACTGCTCTGGCCTGGTTCCTTGCCTGCTCCAGTGCGGGCAGTAGTATCGCCATCAGGAGCGCGATTATAGCAATCACCACCAAAAGCTCTATCAACGTAAATCCCGTTAGAAATAAAGTCGGCAATTCTGGACAGACCTTTTTCTTGCGAACTTCTAACGGGGTAAATGCTTTTCGTTTGCGCATTGTGCTTCTCCTTCTCTCTTTAAGAAGGACTTTATAAACCGACATTTACTCATAAAAAATAAATACTTCCGCCGTTGTATTAGTCTGAATTATTATAACCGGGCATCTTGCGTTGGTACAAACAATTTGCGTCCTTTTTGTAAAATCAATCAAAACAGCCTCAGGAATGTCCCCCTTATCCTGTTTTCGCACCTTTCCCCTTTCCGCCGACCTTATAACTTTCCTATCTCAACACGCGATTCATCGCCCTCTTGCTTGACCCCGCCATCTGTGGGCAGGTTTGCCTTCTCAAATTAGTGTCACAAATACAAAAGCCCGGAACTAATCTTCTGATTAACTCCGGGCTAAACATACTTGTTTTGTTGCTTCTATGTTTTCTTCTTCTATTGCTCCGGCAGCTCGCGAATCCAGATGTTGCGGAATCGCACTGGGCTGCCGTGGTCCTGCAGACTAATCGGCAGCTTCTCTTCATGCCGGCTATACTGGGGGTTCTTTACCTTGTGTCCCGATGAGCCCCAGTATTCGACGTTGTTTTGCACGACAATGCCGTTGTGAAACACGGTGACGCGGGCGCGCCGGACTAACTTGCCGTCCTTATCGAACTTCGGAGCAAGGAAGCTGATATCGTACGTCTGCCACTCGCCCGGTTTTCGGCACGCGTTGACAATCGGCGGATACTGGCCATACAGCGCCGCCGCCTGGCCGTCCGCGTAAGTCCTGTTATCTTTATAGTTGTCCGCAGTATAAGAGTCGAGCACCTGCACCTCGTATCTGCCCATAAAGTAGATCCCGCTGTTACCTCGGCTTTGACTTGAGCCGTTTGGCGGTGACGGCGATGCCCACTCGATATGAAGCTGGCAGTTTCCGAACGATTTCACCGTCCGAATATCGCCGCCTTTCTTTACGATTTCCATATACCCGTTTTGGACCTTCCATTTTAGTTTCCCGCTCACCCATTCCGATATTTCCTTGTCTTTGCCGTCGAAAAGGACAATCGCATCCGACGGCGCCTTTGCCGGGTCGTCTTCCGGCGTGACGACCGGCGGCAGCAGGGCCGGGTCCATATCATGCACGGTCTCGTAAGGCGGCCGCCTGCCGGCGTAGCTGCTTATAGCCAATCCTAAACCCACTACCAGTAAACAAACACCAATCCTCATCACCATTGATTTCTCTTTCATAATTACCTCCATATTCTGTTGTTAACCGAGGTCCCTAAAAATAACTACGCCCGGCTACATCGCAGGGCTTACGACCTGATATAATACCCAAATTGCCCTCCGCTTTCCAGTCCTTTTTCACAAGCTTGCGATTTACTTTATTCATCCTGTTATCGGGCCGGCACACAATAGTACAAATATCCGCGCATAAATGATGCTTTTTGGCTTTTGCCGTTGATAAAGAGTTTCGGCTGACCTTTTACAGGTATTCTCAGCGCCATCATATCACCCTGTACCTCGACTTTGTCCCTGCTGATACGCACATAAGCCCGGTCTGCGAACGTAAAGCTCTCGCGTTCGTCCGCAAGCGTAACCGGTTTCTCGTGATTGTCTCCAAGCCGAATCATCAATCGGTCGTCGATTCCGGTGTCATATTTACCGACCACCGACACGGCCACACCATCATCTGTTTGCTTTATGGTTCTGAATTCATATATGTTGGACTTGCCCCCCTCGAACGGCTCATGCAGCGCGACAAAGGTCGTACTTGGCGCCTTGCGTTCCGCCACGATTGTCACCCCACCGACCTCGCTGGGCACCTCTTTATATTGGCGCTCATCTTTATCGTCCACGTATCGGCTTAATACTAACGGAGTCTGCGCCGTGTAGGCGGTCGTGTCGTCCCCTCCGAGCATCAGAAGCCGCACTC
>JAOUFU010000406.1 GCA_029858035.1 Phycisphaerae bacterium | reverse complement strand
AACACCGAGACTCTTACCATCGGGGCTAAACAATTGTAAGCGATTGTTTCCATATTCGCAAACAGCAATACATCCGTCGGGTAAAAGTGCCAAATCGTAGGGATACCGGAGCCGGCCTGGTTCACGGCCAACGGAGCCGATATATTTGAGTAACTTACCCTCGAAGTTGTAAATGCCGATTCGATGGTTACATGAATCGGCCACATAAAGGCGTTTGCGTGGGCCATCCACACAAAGAGCGGACGGCCGAGACAATTGACCCGGGCCGTTGCCCGGGGTCCCGAAACAATACAGAAAATCCCATTTCTCGCTAAAGACACTGATTCTGTCGTTGCCCCCGTATTCGCTGACAAAAATTCTGCCGTCTGAGGAAAATGCAACATCCGTGGGATAAATAAAGCAGCCATCATCCTGCCCGAACTTTCCGAACTGGCCAACGATTTTTCCCTCAGCCGAAAAAATGACAACACGATGATAATGTGTGTCGGCGACGTAAAGGTTACCATTCGCGGCAAAACTCAGGCCCGTAGGTTTACCTGCCTCGATGAGAGGCATTTGAAACTCAGCCAGGAAATCTCCATCGGCGGTTAAACGCTGGATTCTACCTGTCTTGTCCACGATGAAAAGTGAGCCATCGGAAGCAATATCGATGGCCCGGGGATAAATAAATTCTCCGGATCCCCGTCCTGTTCGCCCAAAAGCGCCGATTACCTTGGGATTCTCAGTATAGTCAGGTTTACTGCTGCAGCCGGTTATAGCAAGTGTCATAATGCAGAACATTACTAATGTCATATAAAGACGTGTCCTTGTTCCCCGTATCAGCAGCACCAACAAAGCAGCCAGTGTCAGGAACAGACAAATCAATATCAGGCAGGAAGCTATAACCTGCTGGTCTCGGGCGTAATGCATCTGATTAAGTAATCTCTGGGCGAAGTTTGGCAGGCCCGCAGGCAGCAGAACCATAGTCGCCGATAACTCGGTGATGCTAAACATCAATATTAAAAGGAAAGCCCCTGCAAAGAGTCGCCAGGTGCGAGGCAAATGAACATACCACCATGATTTTAACCACGATGCGCCATCCAGTGAGGCCATTTCAGAAAGATGCCTTTCGCCGGACGCCCTCATTAAAATAAGCATAATCAACGCGACACCGGAGAACCGTGCCGCTTGCCCGGCCGAAACTATATACCAACTCTGGCGAAAGAAAACCGGAAGATTACAGATAGCCATGATTTTGAGTAGAGAAACCGCTACCAATGAAGCCGGCACAAACATCGCAAGAAATATGGTCGTATGGACCACTATAGATAATATGCGGCCGATTTTCGTAAGTTTCTCCAGCAGCAAAGCCCCGAAAGCTATCAGATAACTTACCAAGGCAGCGACTACAGCTATTGCAAGTGACCAGCCTAATTCATCTATATGAAGTGTGAGAAATGTTTTAAATGCGTACGTGTTGGTAATGTTACAAATTAGCAGAGATATCGGTATTAATACTGAAACTGAAACCAGAGCAAACAAAACGACCCATTGCCATCGGCGTGATTTTAATTCCATTGCACCCACAGGAGCAGACGCCGGGTCCCACGAGTTCGTACTTTTTCCCAAAAAAATTGAAAGAGCAAAGGCTGCTGTTATTACAGGCCAGGCGACTCTGATGAGGCCGCTTGCAGAACCTGTCAGCTCGTACAAAACTGCCAGTTCAGTGCCTATGGTCCGAATGCCGGCAAGATGGAAAGTGGTAAACTCCGAAAGCAATAAAACAAAACATACTCCGAAGGCCAAAAACATAGAACGCCCCAGCAAGGGTAAGGTTATTTTTTTGAATATCTGAAAATTGCTCGCATCCAGACGGGCACAGTCCCGGATTTGTCGGTCTATATTCCGCCACCCCTGGCTGATCAACAAGCCGGCCAAGGGCCAATACCATAGAACCAATACCATCGACGATGTAAAAGTCCCGACAAACCTTGCAAGTTCCGGATTAGTGGAAAAGTACCTGCCAAGGTCGGTGGTTGGACTTAGCAACAAAGTCCAGGCGTAATAAAGCACATATCGAGGTAAAACCAGGGGCATTAACAGTAACAACAGCAGCAGGTCTTTACCTTTACGTGACGTTCCAAGCAGTCGGCCGGGTACGTAACCAAGCAAAACTGATAATGCAGCAATAACAGCAGCCAATGCAAAAGAACGAAACATTAATCCGAAGAACCTTTCACCGAGTTCTAATTGCTCGGCGGGAAATGTCACCTGTGCAAAAAGAACCAGCAGAGGCATGAAGATTACCACTAACCACAGAACCAGAGAAATCGTAGCCAGACACCACATGGAGACCTTTTCACCGTTCAATGAAGGATCTCCCTTGCAGTTTTAATGGCCGTTGGCAGATGATCGGCAACCTTTTCATAATCCACATCCAAAGGTTTTGAGATAACATACTGTTCAAATTGACCGGTTAGTGATGGGTGTATCGGAGAATTATGTGAATCGCTTCGGGCCAGCATTTGTTCAAGTTGTTCGCTGAGAAGAAAATCCATTAACTCCCTGGTTTCTTCCGGATGAGAACATCCTTTGATAACAGCAGCGGTATTGGGTATTGCCAGCGGACCATCACCGCCTTGATTAAGATAGTTCATCGCTATAGGCCAGCCATTTCGCCGGGCTGCGTAAACGTCATCCGTGTCTGTAAGACAAACGTCCGCTTGTCCCGTAGCAACCATCCTTACTGCGGTGCTGTTACCGTCAACCAGACGTATTTTGTTGGCTTTAAGCAGTTGCAGGATTTTCTTTGCTCCCTCGCCGCCATAATGGGCAAACCAGCTGGCTACGTCTCCACCGGTTGTGCCAAACTCAGGTGTGGCCATAACAAGGCGTCCCTTCCATTTGCTCTCGAGAAGGTCCTCAAGTGAGTGCGGGACATCATTGGTTGAAACTCTTTCCGTATTGTAAGCTATGACCCTGCCTCGTAAGGCAAAGCCGTACCATCGACCGTTCGGATCGGAGAATCTGGCCGGCCAATGCTTGGTTTGGTCACTATTATATCGGGCCAGCAGCCCCTCGCGTGCCAGCCGTATTGTGTAAAAGATTTCACTCGACCAGAAAACATCAGCAATGGGCGAGGCGGCTTCAGCCCTTATTCGCTGAACAAGACCTACTGTTTTGCCGGCCTCGGTATCGAAACGGGCTAATACCTTAATATCGGTCTGTCTTTCAAATGCGGATATGATAGGTTCGGCAATCGACTGGTCTACCGAACAATACAAAACAACCTGCCTTTGGTCTTGGCCGGGGCTTCGTTTACAGGAGGGTAAGATTGAAAAAAAAAGAGCTATGAAGATTACAAGGATATTGATAAGAAAAACCTTTATTCTTTTTAGCATATACCAAGCCTTCTAAATTAAACTTGATATAACGTTGAATAAGCCGGTTTCTTCATTCGTTGCTGGATTCTTCTAATTGACCAAAATATTTCTTTACGGATTCTTCATACCTGCGTGGTATTTGGTTCTCGCTGATTGCCTCGGCCGCACTGTCCCGGCCGCCCTGGATGACCTCTGAGAAATCACGTTTTGCCTCGCCTTTAACCTGTGTTCCTTTGAAGTACCAGCTGGCAACGACAGGCCCTTCCCCGGTTTTGTTGTTGATACGAGTTTTCTTTGTGGTCGTTTCGCCGTCTTCGTCGCTGGCGCGGGGGCCGTATCCACGGCCCGGACCTCCCGTGCCTGGCCCATATCTATCTGACAATCCTTCTTGAAAAGGACCCTGGCGCCCGGGGCCCTGGCACATACCCTGTCCCAGGCAACCGATGGCACGCTCGATTTCATCAAGGGTGGCTTGAGTAAGCATGATTTGCTGCCTGATTGCATCCAATTCGTCTAATTGCTCGGCCAATGCAGCCAATTCATCCCCGGATAATCCCCCGGCACCGGCCCCGCAGGCAGCCATTGCTTTGCCTATGCCCGAACATCGGCTGCAGGCTGAGCGGCAGGCCGCCATTTTTTGCAGTAGCTGTTCAAGTTTTTCCTGGCTGAAACCCTGATTTTGCAGCGCCTTGCGTAATTGTTCTTCGGTCAATTTAGCCAGCTTTTTATCCAGACCCAGCTTCTCAAGTTCTGCTTCGAACTGTTCGTTCTTCCGGGCCAGCTCCTGAAGCTGACGTGCTAACTCCTGCAATTGTTGAGAAAGGTCTTTTCGTTGCTGCTCGGAAAGTTTCCCTTCGAGCAGTTGCTTTTGAAATTCCTTCATAAGGTTGGAAGCCTGGGTGAAATTGCCCTGAGCCAGCGCTAATCTTAGTTGTTGAGAAAAAGCATTCGGC
>JAOUFU010000405.1 GCA_029858035.1 Phycisphaerae bacterium | reverse complement strand
AATGGATAAAAAACACTTATTTAGCCGCTTACAAATAAAAGGCCGCCCGAAGGGCCTCCATAATTTTGCATTTTACATTTTAATCTTTGATTTCTCTCTCCGGCCCCTTATCCCTTATCTCTTGCTCCTGACAAGTACGAAAGATTACGTACGAAAAAATAAACTTTTTATGCAAAACAAAGCCAATTTCCGAAAAGTCAAGTTTGACGTAACTGAAGTATTAACAAAGAATTATGACCAATTGGACACTTGGTCAATTAGGAAAACAAAGCCAATTAAAGCCAATTCAAAGCCAATTAAAGCCAATCCAAAGCCAATTCAAAGCCAATACAAACCCAACTTGTCGCGGCGTAGCCTCTGGCGTAGCCGGAAACAAACCCAATTCAGACCCGCAGACGCGCCCGTGGCGGGCTTGTCCGCCATCAGTGTGGCGGATCAGAGGAATAAAATGCTATTGCCTATGAAAATTACCGCCCGATATGGCCCGTTTGCTTACGAAGCCGACCAGAAAAGAGACGCCGAGCCGGCCAAACCACCCACATGCATCTCGAATCAACTAACCTGTCCCCGCGAAGGCGGGGATTCTCTCATTTCCTCATTTAAGGCTTTGGACCTTTTCAAAAGCCATATATTTGGTATAATCTGTCCTGTGAGATTACTGCAGGATAAAATTAGGGACTTTTTGTTTCCGACATTCAACAATCTTTCGTTGTTTATGATAGGTCTGTCGTTTCTTCTCGTGTTCTTATTTAACGAATCGGTGAGAAGCGGATTGTATAAGATAATGAGAGAGCCGCGAAAAGCGCACACTATTATCGTACTTTTATTGTTTGCTGCAGGTGGTCTGGTCCTTTCCTTACTTCACGTATTCACCAAACGGCAAAAGTCCAAAATTGAAAAATATGCCATGCTATGTTTCGCGATAGTTACGAATGCCGTCTGTGGAATATTGGCGAGTCTGCATATTTTGGGTATATCACCTGATGATCCTCGCGCATTTTCCATATTGCATATATGGGATGTGTTAAACAGTGAGGATGGCCCTTCCGTTTTTTACCGGATATTCCTGATATTGCCGGTATGGAACATTCTCAACTGTGTATTTTTGCTTCTGTCGCTCCGCGCTGGGCTCATTGACGAAAGAAATATATCAGATGAGCAAGCCGGCCGCATGGAGGTATTGTTCGGCTTCATAGTTACAGGGTGTATATTTGTACTTTGCCAGTTTTTGTTTAAGCTATACTGGGCCATAACGTTTTCAATCTGTGTTATATATGCCACCAGTTTTGGAGATACCCTTGGCTCTGTATTCCATCCGGAGCGTATGCAGGCCGCAGAAGCAAATTATGCCTTAGAGGAAAAGGTCCGGCCGGCTGACAAATCAGAGATGTGCGGCTTTTGCGGCAGGAAAATTTCACCCCCCGAGACGCCCTATGTCATTAACAGAAGGCTCATTGTCTGCAAACAGTGCCATGACAAAATTAAAAGCCGAACGTAAGTGCATTAAGGCCCTAAGTGGTATGGAGTCTTAATCCTCTTCCTTTTTCTTTGCGTACTGGGCGACGATTTGCTGCTGAACGTTGGGCGGGACAAGCTCATAATGGCTCAGCGTCATCGAGTAGCTTCCGCGTCCGCCGGTAACGCTCTTGAGCTGGCTGTTATACTGGGCGACTTCCGCAAGCGGCACCTGGGCCTTGATGACAATAATATTTCCTGGCAGGGTATCCTGACCAAGCACTCTACCTCTTTTTGAGGACAAATCGCCTGTGATATCACCGACGTTCTCCGCCGGTATTGTCACTTCGATATTGACAATCGGTTCGAGCAAAACCGGTTTTGCTTTCAGCACTCCGTCCTTAAAAGCCTCTCTGCCCGCTGCACGAAACGCCACTTCCTTCGAATCGACCGGATGGTACTTGCCGTCGTAAATCGAGACTGCGATATCCTGCAAAGGGAAGCCGGCGACAACGCCTTTGAGCATGACCTCGTTTATGCCCTTTTCGACGGCGGGCTCGTACTGGCGGGGAATTGAGCCGCCGAAGATGTCCCAGCTATACTGCAGGGGCGGGTCGGAGCCACGTTCGGCCGGTTCGACACGGAGATAGACTTCGCCGAATTGACCTGCTCCGCCGGATTGCTTTTTGTGGCGGTAGTGGCCCTCGGCCTTTGCGGTAATCGTCTCGCGGTAGGGGATCTTCGGCTCCTTTGTGTTTACAGTGAGCTTGGAGCGGTTCTCCATCTTCTCAAGCATTACCCGCAGGTGCAGGTCGCCGAGTCCGCTGGCGACAAGCTCTTTTGTCTGCTGGTCTCGTTTAATCTTGAAACAGGGGTCTTCCTCACATAATTTATCGAGAGCGGAACTTATCTTTTGCTCGTCTCCCCTGGTGGCCGGCTCAAGGGCCAGTGAATACATTGGCTCGGGTAAGGGGATCTGTTCAAATTTTCCCGCCGCCTTGCCATCGTGTACGAGGTCTCCGGTTCTGAACTCATCAACCTTGGCCAGCGTAATAATGTCGCCCGCTATACCGACATCGGTTTCCTTGTTTTCACCGCCCTGTGATTTCAGGATGTGGCCCGGACGGATACCCTTTTTCTCGTCGTTGCGCAGAAGGTTTGTATCTGACTTTAATGTTCCGCTGAAGACCCGGACCGTGGAGTACTTCATATTTGAGCGCGGGTCGAAGGTGGTGCGAAAGACCAGTCCTGCCAGCGGGCCGGCGGGGTCGGCTTTGAGCTCTGTTGTCGTCTCGCCGTCTTTGAGTTTTGCCGGCGCCGCCTGTGTTGGTGAGGGGGTGTATTTTACAATAATATCGAGAAGCTCGGTTACGCCTATTTCCTTGCGGGAATTGGTGAAAACTACCGGGACAAGCGTGCCGGCCTTGAGGGCCTTTACGAATACGGAAGCGATTTTTTCGGCGGGGATTTCTTCGCCGCCAAGGTAGCTTTCCATCAGGTCATCGTCGGCCTCTATAACGCTTTCGATTAGCTCGGTGTGGGCCTGGGCGACGTCCATCAGGGGCGAATCGCCGGTTTCGTTTTCAATGCAGTCGATGACGGACGCCTTGTCGGCGGCGGGAAGATTGGCGCATCGACATTGCATGCCGAACGATTCCTGAATGTTTTTGAGCAGGCCCGGCAGGTCGATATTGTCTGCGTCAATTTTGTTGATGACCATGATACGGGGCATGTTGGCCTGCGCGGTCAGGGCCGAGAGCTTGCGCGTATTTGTCTCTATGCCGGCCGCGGCGCTGATAACGATGACGGCGGTTTCCGCAGCCGCTATCGCTTGTATGGCCGGGCCTACGAAATCAGGAGAGCCAGGCGTGTCGATGATGTTGAGCAGCTTGCCGGCGTGGTTGGCATGGACGACTGCTGAGCCTATAGAGTACTGATGCACCTTTTCCTCGTCGTAGTAGTCGCAGATGGATGTTTTGTCGTCTACGCTTCCGAGCCGATTTGATGCCCCGGTTTTATGCAGGATTGACTCGGCCAGCGAGGTTTTTCCGCTGCCGGCGTGCCCTAAAAGAACGATATTGCGAATGTTGTCAGAATTTGCCACTTTTTAACCTCAATAAATCTCTTTTTGTCGTATTCCAACTAAAATATCTTCAAAGCTCCGTAATATATAGCAACAGCCCAGCAAAGGGCAAGGTTTTTTTTGGCTCTGTTTTCCCGCTACGCGGGCGCTTCTGCGAGTTTGTTTCCGGCTTCGCCAGAGGTTACGCCTCGACAAGTTGGTTTTTTTTCGGAACCCGAAAACGCGGTTTTTGTTCCGGTGGAAATGGCGGTGCTGAGGATTGCGCAGATTAACATGATTGAGAAATGAAATTTTTTAAATTTTAAAAAATAGGGGGAAATTCAGGTTTTTTTTGGTTCGTCTCGTGTGGATGTTCGGTATTAGTCTAAAAACAGATGTTGATTGGCAGCATGGGTGATATGGGTAAAAGGGGCAAGAAAAAAATGGTGCAAAAACTTGCAAAAGTATAGCGGAAAGTTGACAAAAGTAGTCAAAAAGCGCGCACTTTTTGTGCAAAATGTTGCAGAAATTTGACATTTTTGTATTTTAACATTATGTTAAACTGGGCAAGATGGGGGGTTTCTTCTTAGCCTATAGAGGGCACAGAGAAAACAGAGCATAAGGGATAAGGGCAAATTCGTGAATCGTATCTCGTGAATAGTATCTCGTGAATCGTGAATCGTATCTCGCCAGTTGCGGCCCTTCGGGCAGGATTTTATTAGTTGACGGAATTGGAGATTTGGGGTAGTTTGGGGGCACAAGCGTGGGTATTGCACAACAAGGGATTTTTAAAAAAAGCCGCCTGAAAACCGGTGAGCGGAA
>JAOUFU010000028.1 GCA_029858035.1 Phycisphaerae bacterium | reverse complement strand
TCTCACCGCGTTCGAGGAAATTATGGAGCTTATGACGCCCGATGTTGTGGTAATCCCCGTGCTCACCGTTACGACGGAAGATGCGCCCGCCGAGCTTTACCGCAGGATGCGAAAAATAGCAGCAGAGTATGCAAGGCGAATGGATTGGGGATGGGAATAATAATGAAACAAAATGACGGAGGTCAATTATGAAACTGGCAATGTTGAAAGTGCTTTCCGAACAGGAGGTCAAGGACATTCACGAAGCGAGCCTTGACATACTCGCCAATTGCGGCATGAAAATCCTGAGTCGGCGTATGTTTGACTTTTTGAAAGAAAAAGGTCTCGAAGTCGATGAGGAGACCCAAATCGTCCGTTTTTCGCGACGATGTATCGAGGATACTCTGAGCACAATTCCGTCACAGTTCGAGGTGTTCGACCGTGAGGGTAAATTTGCCTTCGTGCTCGGAGACAGAGTGCCGAAAGTCGCCGCCGGGCATAATGCGGTCTTCTGGGTAGACTCCAAAACCGGCGAAAGGCGAAACTCAACCGTTGCCGACGTAGAGCTTTTTGCCCGTATCTGCCAACAGCTCGAATGTATCGATATGATCGGCATACCGGTCATGCCGCAGGATGTTCCTGACCCGAAGGCAACTTTATTATATGGTGTGAGGGCCTGTATCGAAAACAGCACAAAACCGATTTACTTTTCTACGAACAATCTGAAAGTTAACAGGGCGTGCATCGAAATGCTTCGGGCGGCCTTTAAGGGAAACTTCCAGGAACAAATTTATGGTATTAACCAGCTATCTCCCACAAGTCCGCTTTTCTGGGAAGAAGGCGCTCTTGAAGCTTTAGAGGATACCGTGGACGCGGGTGTCCCTTTGGCCGTATTGCCTGAACCAAACGCGGGGATGTCATCGCCATACACACTTGCCGGCCTGCTGACGATTAACAACGCGGAGTGTCTTTCCGGTCTGGCGATAACCCAGCTTCTTAATCCCGGGCATAAGGTCATATACGCCAATTCCTGGACGACTACCGATATGAGAAGCGGGGCGGCGCTGGTCGGCTCAACGGAGACTACCATTTGTCGCATCGCGGCTGCGCAGTTGGCCCATTTTTATAATGTCCCCTCCCATACCACCGCGCCGAATTCGGATAACCACGCTCACGACGAACAGAACGCATGGGAAAAAACGTTTAGCATGTTCACGTCGGTCGGTGCCGGCCACGACCTGATCGTCAACTGTGGAATGTTCGCGACGGGATTGACATGCAGCAACGAACAACTGCTTATGGACGAGGAGATATCTGCTATGTGCAGGCGAATCGCGGCCGGTGTGTCGGTCAACAAAGATACGATTGCGGTCGATCTGATAAAACAAATCGGCCCGCAGGGCGGGACATATCTTATCACGGACCATACGATGAAATGGCTCTACTCCGACGAGTATATTAAGCCTCGGCTTTCCGTCCGTGGTGCGTACGCCTTGTGGGAGCAAAACGGAGCGAAAGACACATATCAGCTGGCGCGGGAAAAAATCGATGAATATGCTGAATTTGAGCCGCCCCGGCTTCCTCCTGATATGGCGGCAAAGCTGGATGAAATTGTCTCTTCTTTTTGAAAATGTTTTTAGTTACGGGGAACAAAGACGCCTATGAATCTTGATTTTGCAGACTACCTCGTATTTTTTGGTTATATGATTGCTGTTATCGGCATCGGTTTCTGGGTAGCCAGGCGGGAGAAGGCCACGGCCCGGGCCTATTTTCTGGCGGGTAACAGCCTGCCTTGGTTTGCCGTAGGATTGTCGCTTATCGCATCCAGTATCTCGACGGAGCAGTTTGTAGGCCAGGTGGGTTTTGCTTATCGTTACGGATTGGCGGTCTCCAATTGGGACTGGGGTGTGCTTCCTTCCGTGACTATCATGCTGGTGTTTTTCGTCCCGTTTTATCTTCGGCGCAGAATCAGCACCATGCCGGAATACTTAGAGCTCCGCTTCGGAGCCTCGGCGCGTGTGGTCTTTGCGGTAATCACAGTGCTCTCTTACGCCTTCATCAATCTTGCAGGTGTTTTATACTCCGGCGGCCTGGCACTTCATGTAATCTTCGGAGTCAATCTGTGGCTGGCGGTATTGCTCCTGGCGGTTTTCGCAGGGGCGTATACAATTGCAGGCGGACTGGCCTCGGTAGCCTGGACGGATGTCCTGCAATCCATTCTGCTTTTGGCCAGCGGTATGCTTGTGTTCTTTTTGGGTCTGCACAGGCTTGGCGGCTGGGACGCTATTCGCGGTCCGTTGGAGAGCGCGCGTGCACATCTTGTGCTGCCTGCGGATCATCCGGAATTGCCCTGGACAGGTATGGCGGTGCTCTTTCTGTCCACCAACACCTGGTACTACGCGACCAACCAATATATCAACCAGCGTGTATTGGGAGCAAAGGACGAATGGCATGCCCATGCAGGAATGCTTTTCGCGACCTTGCTCGGAGTGTTTCTTACATTTTCCGGTTGTTTCCCAGGCCTGATTGCTTACAGACTCTTTCCAAATCTTGCTAATCCGGACGAAGCGTATCCGCGGGTGGTCACCGAGCTGGTTGGTCCGCTCGGCTACGGGCTCCGTGGCCTGGTTTTCGCCGCTTTGATAGGCATCATCATGTCAACGGTCGATTCACTGGTGAATTCCTGTTCCACCGTGCTGACGATAGATTTCTACAAAAGGTTCTGGAAAAAATCCGCAGACGACAGGGCAATGGTTCGATTTGGCAGAATATCGTCAACCTCGGTATTGCTCATCGGAGTATTGTGGGCGCCGGTGGTGGGCCGATGGGAATCGATTTTTGGCTACTTCCAGGAATGCTGGTTCTTTATGGCTGTGCCTGTCGTAATTGTCTTTCTCTCGGCCGTGTTGTGGAAAAGAGCGAATAACTTCACCGCGACGGCGACGTTGCTGTTGTGTTTGCCTTCGACCTTGCTGCCTTACTTTTTACATCGTTTCAACGTACAGATGAACGCTTTTAACATAGCGGGATTGCTGATAATTCCCGTGATTGTTTTTCATATCGCCATGGCTTATCTTAGACCCGCTCCCAGCCGACAAATAGTTGACAGGTGGGTATGGAGGCGGTCAATGTTACGCCTGCCCGAGGCGATAACAGCCGGGCACTATCCCTGGTATAAAAGACTTTTCCTTTGGTGGCTGGTTCTGCTTATCGTGTATGTCGTTCTGTATATAGTTTTCTGGTAAAGGAATAACTATAGTACCAAAGAATGGATCAAAAGAAAAATCGTTTGGGCAGAGGCCGGACTTGCCACTGTAGTCAACCGCTAACCAGCAAGATAATCTTCTTGATAATGTAAATTTATATCAGTACACTTATTCATGTTCTCTCAGTCCTACGAAGATAGAAACATATATTTATTTGTCTTGCCCAACCGTTGTGGTTGCCAATGAATGTAACTGAACATAGGAGAAGGATAAAATGAAAACAACAAAGATTTGCTCACTGTGGTTGATTGTGCTTTCCGTGGCAGGTCTGGGCGATGGCTTCCTCTATGGGCGGGACTCGGTCGTAATACGTCCCGCCGCCCGAGTTCAGTTCCCGGGTATAGTACATGGGACGACAGATCCCCAAGCGGCCGGTGATGTGGACTGCAGCAGTCCCGCACACTGGGACGGGGACACCATGTATATGTTTTATTCTACGGGTCATCCATTTCGATCCTCCGGTTCGGACCTGTTTCATTTAAGCCGGCCCTCGCAGCGGGTCAGCTTCGATAATGAAGCAGGCTGGAAGATGGGCGGACGGTGGATCGAGTCGACATACAAGGCAGAGGACGGCAAACTTTACATGTGGTACCATAACGAGCCGCCCGTTATACCGGGCAAGACGGCGCCGCGGATAGGTACGATGGTTTCCGGGGACAACGGGCTTACCTGGCGGGACCTTGGTATCGTCCTCGAAGCACCTCGCGGCTCCAACAACACGGACTCGGCGAATAAGTACTTTGTGGGAGGCAACGGCGATTTCGCAGTTGTCGCCGACCGCGAGAAAGAATACATGTATTTCTTTATCAGTACCTATAACAAAGACAAAGCAGAGCAGGGTGTGTCTGTGGCGAGAATGCCCCTTAAAGACCTGGATCAGCCAAAGGGCAAAGTATTCAAATGGCATAAAGGTCAATGGAGCGAGCCGGGCATCGGCGGACATGTAACGACAATATTCCCGGCGTTTATCGATTGGCACCGCCCCGACGCCGACGCGTTCTGGGGCCCTTCGATTCACTGGAATACCTACCTGAATACATGGGTGATGTTTTTGGATCGCGCCAAAGACAAGAACTGGGCACAGGAGGGAATCTACATAAGTTTCAATCCTGACCTGTCCAATCCGCATGGATGGACGAAGCCGTTTAAGATATTAGATGCAGCAGAGCTTGAAAAGTCGAAATGGTATCCACAGGTTGTCGGCACGGATACTGCAAGACGTGAAACGGACAAATTAGCCGGCAAAAAAGCAAGGCTTTTTGTAGCAGGAGTTTCCAAGTGGGAAATCGAATTCCAAAAACCTGGCACAATTTCGGCAGATGTAGAGCCTCAACAAACCGACCTTTTTATCTCCGGCCAGGAGGGGTACAAGGCATACCGGATACCCGCCCTGGTTGTTTCCAATAAAGGAACTATGCTGGCAATCTGCGAGGCCCGAAAAAAGAGCTTCTCGGACAAGGGTGATATCGACCTTGCGATAAAGCGCAGCTTCGACAACGGCCAAACCTGGAGCGAAATGAAAATCATCTGGGATGATGGTGATAATACAATTGGTAATCCCAGCCCGGTGGCGGACCGTCAAACGGGGACCATCTGGCTGCCTTTTTGTTGGAACAACAAGAGGGTATTTATTACAAAGAGTACGGATGACGGTGCTACATGGGCGACGCCGGTAGAAATCACAGATTCGGTTTCAAAGCCGGAATGGACCTGGTACGCAACCGGGCCGGGACATGGGATTCAACTGAGCAGCGGGCGGCTGCTTATTCCCTGTGACCACAAGATAAAGAACGCCACCAAAGAAAATCCCCAGTGGTACTATTCCCACGTAATATATAGCGACGACCACGGCAAGAGCTGGAAACTGGGCGGTACTTTGGATGGTAAAACAAATGAGTGCCAAGCGATTGAGACCGAGGACGGATCTGTTTATCTGAATATCCGAAGTTATGAGGGCGAGAACCGACGTGCCTACGCATGGAGCACCGACGAAGGGCTTACTTGGTCTGAAGTCAAGTTAGAGCAATCGATGATAGCGCCAAAATGCCAGGCGAGTATTGCCCGTTTCACCGATAGAAAGCATCATGGAAAAAACCGCGTTATATTCTCCGGCCCGGCAGGGACCGAGAGAGAGAATATGACTATCAGGCTCAGTTATGATGAATGTCGGAGCTGGCCGGTTTCGCGCACATTATACCCGGGTAAAACCGCGTATTCGGAATTAGCTATTGCCCCCGATATGACAATCTGCTGTTTCTACGAACGCGGCGTCAAGGACACTTACGAAAAGATTACCTTCGCCCGCTTCAAACTGGAATGGTTGACACAGGGTAAGGATGGTCTTTAGATGAAAATCGCTGAAGCCAGTTAGATTAGATTTTCCTCTAAGGTTTCTTTGTGTAGAGAAACATCGGCTCATAAATACCATTTGCACCAAAGACATCGAAGTTGCACAGGACCCGGATTGTAATGTGGTTCTTTTGGCCCGGCTTTAATAACCTGCTTACATCAAGCTCCATCGAGTGGGGGCGAAACCAGGGCATATTGTAGGGTCGGTGTCCCGCATATCGACCGTTTATCCATACCCAGGCTTCATTTACTACAGCCAAGCCGTAGAGAAATACATTATTTGTCTGAGTTTGAGGCGGCACTTCAACGTCAAACTTATACCACGCTATGCCCTTGTACGGCCGGCCTTTTTCGTCATGAAGTCCCTGGGCGTCCCAGCCCGAGCTTATCTTCATATTTTTCCAATCTGGCCCCTGAGCAGGCAGGTCCTGCCAACGCTCATAAAGGCCGTCGTCATACAGGTCGGTGCGAAAACGGGCGTTCTCCGGTAGATACGCTACAATTGTACCCTCGGGGCCATGCGTTTTTGCCTGTGCTTTCTCCATCCGCTTTTTCTCCCACTGGCAATCGTAAACGGCATAAGGATGCCAGCCCATGAAGGGCGAAATCTTATTCATCTTATCCTGCAATTCCACCATCCGGCCGGCATGATTAGCTGCTTTTTCAAAGTTGCACATACGTTTTGCCTTTTCCATCGCAACAAATTCGCAAAGATGGTCGTAAACAATCCGTTCTATACGCAGGTGTTCTTTTTCCTTTTCGGATTTCGCGGCCTTTTCGGCGGCACGGATAAGGGAATCGAGCTTTGACATGAGGCTTTCCGTATATATAGAGCGTAGAATCACATCCTCATGCCCGTGCTGTGGTGCTTTCTCAAAAGCATTTTCCAATGCGTTATAGTAAGCTTTCATCGATGAAGCGGCTTTGCCGAACCACTTGTCGAAAAAATCATCCAAAACAGCATCGACGTCGGTTTCGACATTCCATTCAAGTCTTGCGCGAACGAGCCTTGTCGGAATTCCCGACAATGCGAAATCCGCTTCATCCTGGTCAAAGAAGCCTATTACACCCCATTGTTTTAGTAATGGAATGTTCCTTCGGATACGGTGGACCATAGGAGTAATTGTGCCTTTGTGTACGAGCATTGTGTAGTTGTAATTGTAAATCCACACTTTATCTGAGAGCTTGCACCACTGCCTTATCATTTGGCCCTGACGCTGCATCTGCCAGCACTTCGGGTCGTCGTAGGCGTGGATTGTGCAGGCGGCAATATTAGCGAACATTATTGTAAGGTTCTGTGAGGGATTAAATTGAATCTCCGGCGGCATTTCCGGCGGGATGTCACGGTTTGCGTAACCGTTGGTTGCAATGATATGATCGGGGAACTCTTTATGAACCTCCGTCAGGATTCTGTTCACGAAGTAAAACCACTCGTTACTAATGGAGTATTCCGGCTCGGGATCTCTGTTATTGGCTCCAAAGCCGTCGAATTTGTTTCCGATCTTCGCACAATTTTTGCACCAGCAGCGGGGATTGCCGTCGACAGGTGCAAAAGCCGTGACGGCCCTGCCCTTTCGGGCATTTGCCTTGATACCATCGACAAAATATTTGATCATGGGCTCGCTGGTCATACAGGGATGGTCCTTGCTTCGGGTACCGTCTTTGTTGAGGGCAAACCAATCAGGATGTTGGTCAAACTGTTCCTTAGGCATTAAACCGGCGACGGACCCGTCACTGGGGACACCGAAAACCTCAACACTGTGGGGATTCATCTTATTGTGGATCTTCCACTCGGCACACTCCGAGGCCATATTCCAGCGTGAATGCTCCCAAAAATTGCGAACCGGGAAGTCGGGACGTTGAGTAATATTCACGGGGCTGACGGTCACTGTTGACATCTTTGGTATTATCTCGCCCATTTCTCCCGGCATGAACCAGCGAACTCCGAGCCTGTGCAAAAACTCGATTACGGCATACCGTGTCCCCAGATAGGGTTCTGTGTCGTTTCCCGCCAGCACGAGGTGGTTGCCATGTGTTTGAATAACAAAGCCTTCCTCACGAAGGTTCTTTGTTCTGCCTGAGGGAATCTTAAGATTCGGGACCCGGTCGGTTAACTTGCTGGGGCCGACAAGGACTAAAAAATCCGAAAGCGGTGTGGAATCGCCGGCGATGGGTAATTTAGCCCCGCTGATTTTTTCGATATACTTTTGGAGCTCGTTTGCTGCTTTCCGCGCGTTTTTGGCAGGTGAACTGGAGGTGACAATTGTCGCTGTTGGTCGGCCATTTTTTACGAGAACAATCTCCGAACCGGTAGTTGAATCATTATTCTTCACAGAAGACCCGGCTAAACAAGCAGCCAGCAAAAAGAAACAAAAAAACAGAGAAAATATACTAAACTTGTACATGAGAATTTCCTTTCAAGCATTTGTCTGGTTGGATTTTAATTGACATGCATCGGTGTTGTCAATAATCTTAATCGAGATGCCACATTCAGGTAGGAGTACTTGCTATGTCATTAGTATCTTTAATAACTTCTGTTGTCGGTTTTGCTGTTATTGGGGAACCCTTCATTACTGTCAGCCATCAAAAGCAGTTGTTTCTTGACGATTACCTTATTAAATCGAGAACCAATATCAAGCGGGTAATTCAACACGCACAGAAATATGAAGGTAATCCCGTCCTTTGGGCCACTGAATCATGGGAGCCTAAGCTCGGCATCCTCTACGGCTCGGTCATACAGGATGAAGGTGAGTATAAGATGTGGTATAAGTCCGGTATGGGGGTGGGATATGCAGAGAGCAGCGACGGAATTAAGTGGATCAAACCACAACTGGATTTAGTAAAGGTCGACGGCCAAAAAACCAATTTGCTTTTTCTTAAGAGTGAAACATTTAAGGGGCCTGAAACCATTCCTACTTTCTGGGAGCCTTTTGGAGTGCATAAGGATGAAAAAGATCCCGACCCATCACGACGTTATAAGATGGGCTTCCTGAGTATTATTCGTCCCTATAAGGGGCCTCGTCGAGATCCTTTCCATCCTACCGACCGGCGTGGTTTGGGGGTTGCGAGCAGTCCCGATGGTATTCACTGGAAGCTCATAGATGCGTTTGCGACGGATGCGATTTGTGACGGTGATACTCACTGGATGTTTGACCCGGCTCGCGAAAAGTATGTGCTTTACGGGCGAACCAAGAAGACCTTGCCGGAGGTAGAGTCGGCCTGGTCGAAGTACGATTGGTACGAACAATATCACTCCGGCCGGGCTGTTGCCCGTCTGGAGTCGGACGATTTTCTGAAATGGGATTTTACTGATCCCGCGACGGCCCCGGTTGTCCTGACCGCCGATATCGAAGATGAGCCGGGAACTGAGATTTACTCGATGAAGGTCTTTCCCTATGAAAGTCTGTACATCGGTCTGGTGCAGGTCTTTCACGCCCGCCCCGAAGCCTGTTATCTGGACGTGCAATTGGCTGTCAGCCATGACAGCCTGAATTTTACTCGCGTTGCAGATAGGACGCCATTTATTCCTGTCGGCCCCATAGGCAGCTGGGACCGGTTCAATCACTCTCTGGCAAATAATTCACCGATCCTCGTCGGCGATGAGCTCAGATTCTATTACGGCGGCAGGACGTATCGACACGGTCCATACAAGGGAGAAGATACAGGTCCTAAAAGCGGAGGAATCGGCTTTGCGACCATAAAGAGGGACCGTTTCGTTTCCCTTCAGGCATCCTTTGACGGCGGCGAGGTTTTCACAAAACCGCTCACACTTATTGGCAGTGATTTACACCTCAATGCCAAGTCTGACTTCGGTGAAATCATGGTAGAGGTACTTGACTTTGCCGGCAACAGCATCGCCAGGTCGAAAACTATTAGAAGCGACAGCCTTGACATTGTAGTCGACTGGAAGCACGGCAGCTTAAAGGCTGTGAAAGCCCCCGTTGTACTGCGGTTCACCCTCAAGAACGCCTGCCTGTTTGCTGTGTGGTGTACATAACTGAAGTCGTATTGATGGAACATTTCAGGGCGCACTGCCTGTCCACATATCAGGTGATGGACGGATTTAGCACGCTTTGACTTAAAGAGGTCATTTTAAAATGGGTGAATATGAGGCAGGGAATTCAACCATGTTTCTTCATCCATGCCAATAGCCTCTGCCATTTCGGGAAAATATTTCGCGCGTGATTCTTCCACAGCATTAATATATTGCTTTAGTATATCCGTTACTTTCCGGGAGGAAATATCCGGGGGCTGTTTGTTGAGAAGCAGGTCAAAGCCGGTACCGACGATAACCGCCCCGGCGGCTATAGCAGCGTCTATTTTTTCAAGGTTTATCCCGCCGGTCATCATAATGGGGCATGCTCCAAACGTAGGGCCTTTACGACAGTTTTTGACGACCTCCATAGTTGGTCCCAATACCTTGATAAAATGGCTCCCAGCTCCAAGCTGTAAGAATGCTTCACGAACAGTCTCTGCACAGGGACATACGATATACGTGGAAGAATATTTGGCGATATTTTCCAGTTTCCATCCTACCATTGAGACAAAACCATCAACTCCCATTTGAGCCAATTCGGATAAAGTCAGTAATTGCGGGTGTTTTACCTTAGCTTTTCGGATTATATCATCGTTGTCCAGCGTACTTCCCACTAAAAGGTATATATCCGGATAATTCTCTCTGATCCAGATAATCATTTTGTTGGCGTCGTGACATCGTAATGTGTATTCAATACATCTAATACCTGCCTGTACACAAGCTTCTACCAGCATTTTCGAATCGAGTTGATTTTCCACAAAAATCGGGATAAATCCCTGTTCGTGCATACACCTATAAGTATCAAATAGCCTACCTTTCGGATTTAGCTCATTCATAAATTTATTCCTCTTGACCTTGATTTGCCAGGTCGATGGTCTCTTTGTCGCCACCCAGCAGCATTTCACGCAGTCCCCGCCACTTCCATATCAATAGACTTCCTTTCTTAAGTGAGGGCGTCGACGATATAAAACTTAATATATAACCGGCAATGATGGTAATTGTAAGGCCGGTGATTCCATAAAGCGTGAACGTAACATTCGTTTTATATTTCAGATATAGCAGAGGAGGAAATGCCAACAGCATTCCAAGTAATGTGCCGAGGGAATTGGTTCGCCTGAAAAACATCCCCAGCACAAACACTCCGACAATCGGACCAATTAAAATACCTGCTATACTGTTGATGGTCTTTAATATGCTTTCAATATGAATCATTCGAGTGGAAAGGACTATCACGACTATGCCCCAGAAACAGGTAAGTATTTTAGCCGCCAACAGTGTTTTTCTCTCCGAGGCGTTTTTGTTGACGAACTTTTTATAAATATTCACCACGGTAATCGTGGAGAGAACATTCAAAACAGAATCCATTGTTGACATGGCGGCGGCCAGTAAGGCGGCGACCATGAATCCTCGAATCCCGATAGGCATGACCGAGTAAATGAAGTATGGGAAAATTCGATCATATTTGTTATCTGCGATAAACCGGGACACTTCCGCAGAAGGATAAATCGTATAATAGACGAATAAACACATTCCGACGCAATAGAGGATAAACCATACCGGCATTGTAAAAAAGGATTGTACCAGCATGGCCAGTTTTGCATTTTGTGGAGAGCGAGCGCTCAAATACCTCTGTACGTTAATCTGGTCTACCGTCTTGGATCCTAAAAATTCGATAAAACCATAGGGCACCAATGTCCAGAAGACATATCGGGCTGTAAGATCAAAATCGAGATTGATTACCCTCAATTTGCCGGACTCGCCCGCGATGCGGATCACTTCAGAAACACCACCGGGGATTTTGCTGATCGCTATCAATAAAGCCAAAACCAATCCCCCGACAATGAAGAAAAACTGCGCCACATCCGTCCAGATTACAGCTTTCATCCCACCCAGAGTGGTATATATGATTGCTCCGGTACCAATACCGATTATGGAGGGGATAAGAGGGATCCCCATCGTAATGTGCAAAACCAGGGATAAGCTAAAAACGACTATGCTGGCGTAGAGACAACGATAAAGGATGAAAACCAGAACGATAATCGTACTGAGCAGGCGATTAAAGCGGGCCTCGATATATTCATACACCGTTGTAATTCGTAAGCGGGTATAAAAATCGATAAACAGAACGATCGAAAAAATCGAGGCCACCGGGAACATGGCCAGGGCGACAAACCATTGCATATCAAATCGGAATGCTTCCGCCGGCGCCATAATATAACTGATCGAACTGAAAATGGAAGCATACATCGAGATAGCCAGAGGCAGCCATCGCATCGATTTGCCCGCCAAGAAGTAATTCTGAGTGGTTTTTTGCTGCCGGCTAAAACTACTGCCCAGGATAATGATAAATAAAAGGTAGAAAATAATGCAGAAATAATCAATCGCATGCAAATTCATATCTCAATCGAAAGATTTCATTGTTTTGGTCTTCAGTTCAGCATGTTTGTTAAGTATTTTTTGACATCTACCAAAGTATATATCATCAGGATTAATTTTGCTAATAGCTTTGTGTGTTTATTGAAAATATTAATCCTTATATAAAAGTAATCCCTTATGACAACGTATTATTATGGAGCAGATTTCCTCTTTTGATTGAGAAGTGTCACAATATTCTGCCATGTGCTGGCATACAATAGCTTTGTATTCAGTGCTTTTTGGACTGGCTTACCAGCCCATCAGTCGTACAAAAGGCACCTTTCCACGAGCTGCAAAATGTCAGAATTCTTCGAAAATTCATGTCTCCGTTTTGACTCCACAGATGCTGATTTTGCTTGAATCGAGTTCGAATATATGCTGGTTATTAGGCCATAGGCAAAATTTTCAAAAAAATATCAGGCCAAAAAAGGGTTCAATGGCCGTTTCACTATCTCGTATAATAATCACAAGATTTTCCGTTACAGGTATTTAAACAGATATCCCAAATTCGATAAGCAGCAACAAAAACTTCTCAAAGGTATGATTGGAATGGCTGATCGTAAATATTTGCAAGCTTTTATTAGTCTTTGAAGTCACTTCCTGACAAACTTCGGCCTGCAATTTTAATCCCCCTCCCAAACTCTTGTACTCGAGTTGGAACAAATCCCTATACTATCAAAAACATATATTGTTTTACAACAATAATCTAATCAGGATTAAATATGCTCTGAACACCCGTTATCTCTACTGTCGTCGGCCCACTGAACGGAATCGTCATAAGGTTTTTCACCGGCTCGTAAGTAAAGTCCACACCTTCCACCAAAGGAACGCTATTTTTTGTAACATTAGTATACGCTCTACAATATATATCCAGGGTACCACCGTATCCCAAGTCAAGGAAACTGATATCTACATTACCGATGTCTGACATTGAGCAGGCAATCGGTCGTACATTGCTGCCGGTGTAGTAGTAAAACGTATTAGCCGTATTGTTGTAAGGGAAGAACTCTATCCTCAGGTACGGAGCCCAGCCATGTGTCCAGTTATTGTTAGACCGAAGAATATCACCTCGAGTTATGACCGCACCTTCTCTGACAAATAGAGGAATCACATCAATGGGAGCAGAGGCGGTTATAGTATCCGGCCCGGTAAATGTCGTGTCTTTATTATTATAATCCAGCCATTTACCGGCAGGCAGATACACGCTTCGGCTCGTAGTACCACCGGTCACGACAGGAGCCACCAGAATCCCCGGCCCGTACATATATTCATCCCACATGTCATACAGGTTGCCGTCGTACGGAAATTCAAAAATCATTTGCCGCATTACCGGCATGCCTGTCTGATGTGCTTCATACATACACGACTTGGTATAAGGAATCAAATCATGGTGTTCTTCACACTGAATGCGGGCGATGTCGATAAGGTTTGGCTCGGCATTATGTGGAAAGTCATCATCATACCACACTGTTCGGTGAGGATCGATTAAAGTCTCCATCATAGTGCAATAGGTGCTGAACTGGAACCACCGGGTAAACAATTCCTGACTCGGATAGTCGGAGAGATATCCGCCGGTATCTGAACCATAGTATGGGAAGTTGATGGCCCCGCAGCGAAGACCGTTCCTGATCGAGACGGACAAGCCGCCAAAATCGCTTTGCGTATCCCCATTCCAGACACCGATATGTTTCCTGTTCTTGTCGTAGCAGTTGCGGGCATGGATGAGGTAGTCATTGCCGTGCCGATCCATTTGTCCCTCGGCCGCTAATTTACGGAACAAATATACAACCTCATTTTCGGCCGCGTCCGGCTGTTCGCCTTCGTGACCGCGGTCGACTTTGTAACCTCTTACGCCCATACTGACAAAAGTATCCAATTTGTCTTTGAACCAGTCATAAACCTCGGGCCTGCGCACATCAGCAGCAGACCCGTCACCGCCGAACAGATAATCCAGTTCCGAACCTTCTGTATAAAGTTCACTTGTGCAGCGGTTGGCTATCCACAAAAGCAGATGATAGCCCTTGTTTTCCAGGTAATTTATCATTGCCTGTCCGTTTGGGACCCCGTCCGGGAACCAGTCGCCGGCAGGGTTGAAGTCCATATTGCCCCAGCCCCAGCTGCCACTGGTGTAGGGCCGGTCGATCCATATTGCCGAGGCGGGAATCCGATAGTACCATAAATGATTGGCCGTGGCCTCAACATTATCCTGGGCACTATCGATTAGCCTGTTCTCAACCAGGTCCCAGTGACCAAGGTCCTGGTGGTCGTCATCCCTCCACCAAATAGAATCAAACGCCCAGTCCGGGGGCATCCATGCAGGGCCTGCCAATTGATTAAACCTGCTCATAATATTGCCATAAGAAGGACCATAAATCACATAATACTTCAACCGTTCCTCATCGAAATCGAAGCTGGTCTTCCCACCTTTGGCAATAGAATAGTGACCTTTAGCCACTGTATCGACGTAAATACCGTAATTCATGGATGTCACATAGAACGGCGCACGGGCATTCGCATAATTTGTATGAGGCATGCCGCCGAAACCGAGTAAATCCGCGTCGGCACCACGATTGTCTATATGCCCTCCCTGGGGATACTCCCATATCCCGTAGTAATGCTCACCCTGATCAATAAATTTTTCCTTTATATTTGAGGGGGGTGCGTTGTTGCAGCTCAGCAGCACCTGGACCATTTCAGGGCTCTCCAGTGAAAATTTTACGTGCCCCGTCTCGGATGTTCCTACCAGAACAATATCCGCATCCATGGTGGAAGCTGTTACCGTTATGTTGTAGGCGCTCTCGGCAATGTAACCGCTGCCACCCAGCATAAACCTTGTTTCTTGCTGGGAAAGAAGCGTCTGGCCGCTTGATTTCTCAGTAATAGTAAAGGAATAAGGGCTTCTGGTCAGTATTATTCTCAGCTTAGTTGACTCCAGCACAGAACCCTTCTCGGCCCAATTCTCACCCAACCAGGCAAAATCAACCAGATTGACGAGGTCGTCGGCATCCAGGTCGGGACAACCGAAACCCCAGCAGACCGGATCGCTCAACCACTGCCCGGTCAGAACCTTCAGGTCTTGCCAATCGACTCGACAGTCCCTGTTCAAATCACCCAATGGACAGTCTGGCTCTTTGACCGTAATCGTCACGCAGTCACTCTCAGACAGAAGGCTGTCATTGGCTGTAATGCACAGCACATAAGTCCCGGCTTTGTCGAATGTCGCGTTAGGATCCTCGGAAAATTCATTCGGATCGAACTGCACCGTTGATTCGTTCGGGCTGCTTTGAACATTCCACATTAGCGTCACTTTGCCTGGAAAAACCGGCTTCCCATCGTCAGTGACGGTCGCATCCAGCTGCACCGCATTTTCCGGCCAGAAGATTATCTGAGCACTGCCGGCGTCCACTACTGGCGGCAGGTTGAGGCTGCCCTGGATTGCTGCAACGCCATACATGTTCCTCGTAGTTCCATCGTTCTGTTCCAGGAGAGTAACCTTGGTTCCAGCAGCAACCTCCAGCAAAAAGATTGAGAAGTACTGGTCAATATCAGGATCCGTTGCCGGATACTCATCGATGTCGACCTGCAGACCCGTATCGACAAAGCCCATACCGGCGACCCAGTTCATAACGCCGCTTCCAATGGTGGGCGGGTTCGTATTGTCGCCATCACCGACGCGGTCGTCTATGAACAACAGAAGGGTCGCATTCTCCCCCACCGTCACGTCTAACTCGTAGTTTGGGTTGTCCTTGTCATCATTGGCAACCTTAACGTAGTCAATCCCAACTAAAGAGGAAGGAACGTTCACGTAGGCGTGCGGGCGATCGACAAATGTTTCTGTCATCTCCACAAGTCCCCCTACCACGAGCACAGGCTCCGTGTCACCACTATCATTATCCGGATAGCGCCGTTCGATACTGGTAATAACCTGCGCCGAAGCAACGTGAGCTATACCTGCGGTCAGCCCCGCCACCAAAACCATAACCATCAATCCTGCAGATCTTTCACGTTTCATTGAGTCACTCTTCCTTTTCCAAGTCAGCTATAGTTCCGGCTGACACCAAGGTTTGCAGCAGGATTTTCACAAGATTAAGGATTTTGATAACCTCCCCTACTCAATATACTGTAGGAATCCAAGATACTTTTAGACACTGGTTGACTTACTATGGCATGTCATTGCAAGGCCTGTTCTACAAGCCATGGCAATCTTAATCGTCTTCACAAATGAGATTGCTTCGCTCAGCTCGCGATGACACGTTATTGTCTAAAAACTTTTTCAAGGCACATTAGGCTTACTTGCTGAAATTTAACACCAAACAAAAGCCGATTATCCAGCCAACAAAAGCAGATTAGTCTCTAACCGGGATTTCACATATACACGTCTTACTCACATCGCTAAGCTTTTAATTATCATAAATTATCAAATCCATCTTAAAATTGCAAGTATTTTCTGTCGTTTCCGGCGGATCTTACTGCCACAATCGGCCAGATAACGACTGGCATCAAACCTGACTCTTAAGATGTTGGTTGGATGCCTTTGCTGGGCGATGTGGTTTCCTGCCAAAACGACCGGCGTATGAGGTTTTTTGGCGCGGTACAGAAATCTTGTGAGCAACATTGTGAGAGTTTTAACGCCTGCCATTGCAGTGCTCATTGCATACGACCACACTACAACTGAACGACTCGTTATCTGCTAATTCTGCAAAAATGTCCATTCCATAAGCCCCGTAATATCAGTGGATTATGAAAAAGCAAAAATTTAGCGCCGGATTCGATGACCGTCGCCTATGCCGTTGCTTGTGTTCTTATGATTTCGAAAAACGGGATTCGCCGGTTATCTTGAGCCTTGACATTTGCGGCGAGAAATGAGGCGTTCGCAGGCTCGGAAGAACGCCGATTTCCGGGCCAAAAACAGGGAGTGTGTGACTGTTCACCTATTTGGCAGGTAGTCGCAGATCCGCCGCCAGGTCCATTTTGAGCTACAAGTGCCACGGACTGCGCATTGGCCGCGGCAATAACAGCCTATCGGCCCAAGTGTCATCGGTAAACTGCTCTCGTTCCGCGTCCCATCTCAGCTTTCGTCCCAGTTGGATTGAGATGTAGCTCAAATGGCACAGGGTGTCCGAACGAACCGCCACATCTATGGGAGCTACGGGCCTTTCTCTGGTCCTTACGGCATCCAGAAAGTCCTGAAAGTGGTTTGTGCTTACCGGCAGGCGGTGTTCATGAGGTCCTATCTGCTCTTTTAGCAGAGAATCCGGTTCTGCCTTCAGAGTACCACGGTTGACAAAGACCCAGCCCTGGTCTCCCTCGAAGCGTATTCCATGGGCATTCCTGGTGCTATCTGTAAAGCTCATGGTCAAGTCATTGGCAAACTTCATCGTGACATCCCAGCCCAAGATGCAGTCACATGTGCCGTCGCGCGGGAACGTGCCGGTGCCCCAAATCTCAAAGGGGCCTGTGTTTTCCGTGCCGGCGCCCCATTGGGCAATATCCAGGTGGTGGATGCCCCAGCAATGAATCATGCCCAGCGAGAAATCGCTGATGTTCTCGTGGAAGTCGCGGATCATCTTCTTTTCGTTATAGGCCGACCAAAGTGCCGGTCCGAGCCAGCGATCATAGTCGAGCCACTCTGGAACAGGCATAGGCGGAAGGTTGGCAGTGACTCGTCCTCGGGAAGTGCCTACTTTGACTGTATGGACCCTGCCGAGCCTTCCGTTCAGTGCCAATTCACAGGCAAAACGGAAGTTCCTGCCGGATCGTTGCTGAGTCCCAAGTTGAAACACGCTGTCGTAGCGATGGACAGCTTCCCGCAGCATCCTGCCTTCCTGTACACTCAGCGCGACCGGTTTCTCCATGAAGACATCTTTGCCCGCGCGCAAAGCCGCCAGCGCCATGAGGCTATGCCAGTGATAGGGCGTGACTACGGATACGGCATCGATATCCTTGCGCTGAAGCATGTCCAGGAAATCGTGGTATGAGCTGCAGTCGCTGTTGCCATACTTGTCATTGACCAGTGTGAGTCCGCGCTGTCGCGCCGGACGACTGACATCACAGACAGCCACGATCTGAGCATTTGGAAGCTGCAGAAAGCCCTTCAGGTCATTTGTCCCCTGATCACCGATGCCGATAGCGCCTATGGTTATCCGTTCACTGGGCCGAATTCCTGTTTTGCCAAACACGGATCCC
>JAOUFU010000404.1 GCA_029858035.1 Phycisphaerae bacterium | reverse complement strand
ACGTTGGTTCGCGTCAACCACGCCGGCCGATAACGGCCCTTTGACCTCGCCAAATGAGGGTCTGAGCTTTATTGTCTTCGAGGACAATGGAAAGACCGAAAAAGTCCTGCTCAAAGACGCTATTGATGAGCTCAAGGGCGAAATCATCGGTGAAAGACTTTGGAAAAAACACAAGCGTTGGCCAATGTACTCGAAATTCTTCGATAACAAGGGTGCTCTGCCGCACCATATTCATCATCGCGATGAGCATGCCGCGCTGACCGGCCAGTTAGGAAAGCCCGAGGCCTACTATTTCCCGCCACAAGCGAACAACCACGGCGGAGACTTCCCTTATACTTTCTTCGGCCTCAATCCCGGTGTGACGAAAGACCAGGTCCTCAAGGCCCTTAAGGATGCGGCAGAGGGAAGAGACAACACGATTACGAGTCTCTCGGCCGCTTATCGTCTCGATGTCGGAACCGGCTGGGATGTCCCGCCCGGCGTCCTGCACGCACCCGGCAGCCTTTGCACATACGAGCCGCAGAAGGCCTCGGATGTCTTTGCGATGTATGAGAATATCACTCACGACCAGGTTGTGCCGAAGGAACTGCTCTGGAAGGATACACCGAAGGACAAGGAAGGGGACGTGGATTGGCTTCTAAGTGTTATCGATTGGGACCTTAACGTCGACCCGAACTTTGCTCAGAACCGCTTCATGGCGCCTAAACCCGTCCGCCCGCTTAAGCAGATGGAAGCCGAAGGCTATATTGAAAACTGGGTCTGTTACAAGTCAACTGCTTTCAGTGCCAAAGAGCTTACGGTCCTGCCGGGTAAAACTGTAATCATTAAGGACAGCGCCTGCTACGGATTTATTACCATGCAGGGACATGGCACACTGGGCGTCTGGGACATCGAAACACCTGCGCTCATAAGATACGGCCGGTTGACACATGATGAGTACTTTGTCAGCGAAGCAACAGCTAAGGAAGGAGTAACCATTACGAATCCTTCCAAGACCGACCCCATCGTACTGCTAAAGCACTTTGGCCCGGAAAACCCGGATTTGAAATTGTAGCAAATGTTGCGTCCCCGTCCTGATTATGTCGGGATGGGGACTTTTTGTTATACATCACAAAGAACAACGGCTTCTCGAAGCGACTTTAATGGGTCGCGGGTCGGAATGAATTCCTGGCCCACATATCCCTTATATCCGGTCCTGGCAATCTCCTTCATAATGGCCCTGTAGTTTATCTCCTGCGAGTCGTCGATCTCATTTCGGCCGGGATTGCCTGCCGTATGATAATGCCCGATATAGTCCTTGTACTGCCGAATACGCGATATAACGTCCCCGTCCATAATCTGCACGTGGTAAATATCAAAGAGTACCTTCATCCTTGGCGAACCGACCTGCTTGACAATCTCCATACAGTAATCGGTATGGTCGCCCTGGTAGCCGGGGTGCCCCTTCATCTCGGTATCAACTCGGCTGTTGAGAATCTCCAGGCAGACGTTGACCTTCTTCTTCTCCGCGTAGCCGATTACCTTCTTGAGACCGTTCACGCAGTTATTCGCGCCTACGTCATCCGGGATGTCCTCGCGAAAACCGGTAAACGTGATTACGCTCGGGAAATTGAAATCGGCGCAAGCATCGATGGCCTTCTTTAGATTCGCTATACATTCATCGTGATACTTGGGATTGTTGAAACCCTTGACAAAAGGTGGGTCGGGCATGCCGCTGTTTGCGATAGCGCACGTCAGGCCGTACTTCTTGAGCGTCGGCCAGTGCTCCGGATTAATCAACTCAATGCTCTTGTACCCAAGCTGCCTGGCAATCTGGCAGATCTTCTCTATGTCCCAGTATTCCGCAAAGCACCAGTATACAATCGACTGGTTAATACGCCCACTGGTAACAGCCTTTTCCATACCTTTGTTGAGGCCGGTGCAGGATGAAAGCGACAGCGCAGAGGCACCGGCTGCCCCGGCCCCGGCCACCATCCGCAGCATATCCCGCCGGCTGATACCACCACGTGCCCGGCTATCTGATTGCATATTTCCGCTCATCTTGTATTCCTTTCTGTTCAACAGTGTTCCATTAACCTTTTATTGGTTTGTCTACACGGTTACTTCAACCGTATGATGTATAATGATAGAAGTTATAGCAACGAGGTCAAGACTAAACTCTTACTTGGCAACTCTAATAGCTAACAATCTTCAACTCGTGGTTTATTGCAAGCTTCTCCTCATCTTAGTTGATATGAAAAACAATAGCAGCGGCTGTTATCGGCTAAATCTTTTCTCATAGCAGAATGATCTTCTACTTACAAACCATAGCCACAACAGCCACTGCCGTTAGCACAAATATCTACAAGCAATATTTCAAAACAAATAGTCCGTTATTAGACGACGGTTTCTACACGTACTCCCAGTCCTTCAGCCACTGACGGTGGGCCGGTAGATTCGCCCATGCCTCATCCATGGCCTGCTCCAGCTCTTTGGCCTCGGCCGTGTCAAGCTCTCGACGCTCCTTGATTGCCTTGACTACATTGTCAACCTGGTGTGCGTTGATCATCCCTGGAATCGGCGCCGTGATCGCATCGGTAGCCAAAATATAACGGATAGCCAAGCGTGCCAGACGATCATCTTCCTCTGCCTGGGGACTATTCGGCGAACTATCACCCTTAAACAGAGAAGTTCCCGCAAAAGGCTTGATACCGAATACACCCATGTCGTGCTTCTTTACCGCGTCGAATACGCTGTCTTTCGGCCGAATCTTGCTCTTGGCCGTATAGGGCGTCACAACAACTTGAAATACGGTCGGGTAGGTCTCTATCATCCTTTTGATATGTGGACGGTCGTGCGTGGATGCGCCGGTGAAGCGGACCTTGCCCTGTTGCCTCGCTTTTTCGAGAGCTCCCATCATCTCCTCAACTTCACCCTCGGTGTGTTGGCCGCTCTGCTCGTGCATAGTGATTCGCCAGAGGTCCACATATTCGAGCTTTGCCTCGCGCATCCCCTTGTCGAGCGTTCCGAGCAGCGCCTTGGTCGTGCGAAAGTTACCGTTCCGCATTTCTTCCTGATACCATGAGAAACCGAGGAACATCGCATCACGTCTTCCTCTCAGCGCCTCTGCGTAGGCTATACACTCCTCCTTCGTACAGGCGTCGATATAGTTGACGCCCGATTCGATGCACCGGGTAACAACATCGCGACGGTTCTTCTTAAAGCCATCACTGTTCAGGTCCGCGCTCAGCCAGCCCCCGCCTTTGAAAACACCTGGAACCATCTTATCGACACGCTTCCAGTGGCCGCCGAGACACACGGCCGAGACCCAGAGTCCGGTTTTACCGAGACGACGATACTCCATCTCAGGATTGTAGCTGCGGGTTTTTCTGACCACCGCACCAGCCTCACCAGCACGTGCAATTTGGCTTCCAGCAGCACCTACAGCCAGACCCGCTGCCGCCATCGCGCCGTCGCGCATAAATTCACGCCGGTTCAGATTACTTGCTTTACCTTTTTGTTGTTTTTGTTCCATACATATCTCCTTAAACTATTGTTTGATTACATGATTATACCTAACATTCCTCGAGTTCCTTCCCAAAAGCTGCCTGATTTCATCTATAAATGAATATTTTCTACACGTACTCCCAGTCCTTCAGCCACTGACGGTGGAACGGCAGATTGGCCCACGCTTCATCCATAGCTTTTTCGAGTTCCCTGGCCTCGGCCGAATCGAGTTCGCGGTGCTCCTTAACGGCCTTTGCCATATTATCCACTTGATGAGTATTAATCATACCCGGGATAGGGGCCGTTAGAGCCGTGTTGCACAGGATGTAACGTATGGCCATTCGTGCCAGACGGTCGTCTTCCTCAGCTTGGGGATTACCAAGCGAGCTGTCACCCTTAAAAAGCGAGTTACCCGCAAATGGCTTGATGCCGAAGATACCTACATCGTGTTTCTTTACCGCGTCGAAGACACTGTCTGTAGGTAGAACTTTACTCTTAGCTGTATAAGGCGTGCAAACCACCTGAACAACAGCAGGATAAGTTTCGATCATCCACTTGATGTGCGGCCGATCATGTGAGGACAGTCCTGTAAAACGGACTTTTCCCTGTTGTTTTGCCTTCTCAAGTGCACCTATCATCTCATCCACTTCCGCCGTAGTGTGTTGGCCGCTCCTCGATAGCAATGTGATACGCCACACGTCCGCATAGTCCAACTTTGCTTCCCGCATTCCCTTATCGAGCGTTCCGAGCAGTGCCTTCGTCGTGCGGTAGTTCTTCTTCCGCATCTCCTCCTGATACCAGGAAAATCCGAGGTACATCTTATCGCGTCTTCCTTTAAGGGCTCTGCTGTAGGTCACTACCTCCTGCCAGGTGCA
>JAOUFU010000403.1 GCA_029858035.1 Phycisphaerae bacterium | reverse complement strand
GGCTGGCGGCATTTATATCTCGTTTCGCGGTCCGGTGAGATGATAACACTTTTGACCCCTGGGCAGTTCGACGTAATAAGCATTCAATGCATCGACGAAGAGGGCGGCTGGGCATACTATATCGCTTCGCCGGATAATCCAGCTCAGCGTTATTTGTATCGTTCACCGCTTGATGGCAGCGGCAAGGTCGAAAGAATTACTCCAACTGACCGCCAGGGGACACATCAATATCAGGTATCGGATGATTCAAAATGGGCCTTTCATACATACTCATCCTTTGGTACACCACCGATGATTGAGCTGGTTAGTTTGCCTGAGCATAAGACTAAAAAAGTGTTGGTGGACGACTCGGAATTACGGTCGAAATTGGATGAGCTTAAAAAGACGCCGGCAGAATTCTTTCGCGTTGATATAGGCGATGGTGTTCAGCTTGACGGGTGGTGTATGAAACCGCCTGATTTTGACCCGGATCAGCAATATCCGGTGTTTTTCTATGTCTATGGAGAACCGGCCGGCCAGACGGTTCGGGATACATGGGGTGGGAAAGGATACTTGTGGCATCTTATGCTTACTCAGCAGGGTTATCTGGTAATGAACGTGGACAACCGTGGCACTCCGGCGCCCCGTGGTCGTGCGTGGCGTAAATGCGTCTACCAGCAGATTGGCATTCTTGCCTCTGCGGACCAGGCCGCTGCGACGCGGGCCATCATCAAAGAACGTTCTTACGTCGATCCGAACAGAATCGGAATATGGGGATGGAGCGGCGGCGGTTCTATGAGTCTCAACGCAATCTTTCGATATCCTGACCTGTATCATACTGCTATGGCGGTTGCGTTTATAAGTAACCAGCGATTTTACGATACGATTTACCAGGAGCGATACATGGGCCTGCCTGACGACAATGAAGAGGGTTTTAAAAACGGTTCGCCCATAACGTTCGCCAATCAATTAAAGGGAAATCTATTGCTTGTGCACGGCACCGGCGACGATAACTGTCATTACCAGAGTTTCGAAGCATTAGTCAATGAACTGATTAAGCACAACAAGCATTTTTCGATGATGTCATATCCGAACCGCACTCATGCGATAAAAGAGGGTGAAAATACCATGCGTCACCTCTACGGATTGCTTACCAGATATTTAAATGAAAACCTAACTCCCGGCCCAGGACCAATACAAAATGCGGATTAGAACAAAGCGATTTGTAACGCTTACAATCTGTTACAAGGTGATTTTTTGCCCCATTCCTTTCTGAATTGCTTTTTCATAAATCAGTTTGGAAGCACAGACGTCAAACAGGGCCATACCCACTGATTTGAATAAGGTGGTTTCAGTTTTCACTTCATCCTTGGGTTTGTTCTCGATTAGGAATCGTCCTAAGGTCATAACCTGTTCTTTCTTGATCCAATTATTCTTGAGTGGGACTATTAAGTCGCCTGATTCTTCCAAAGCGGTGTCGGTATCGATGAAAATCGTTTTAAGAAGTTTATAAAGAGCTTGGGGAAACTCTCTGACAGTTGGTTTATAAGAGCCAATGCCGACAAAGTGTTTGCCCGACAGCAATTCTTCTTTGTTCGGCAATACAGGTTCAAAAGATGTTGTTGCTGTAATAACAGTTTGGCTTTTTTCCAGCAGGTCTTCGACACAGCTTGCCGCGTGAAGCTTGACGTCTGGAATGACCTTTGATAACTTTTCAACCAGTGCCGTTGTTTTTTCAGGATACAAATCGAAAACATATATATCTTTCAGTTCCCTTGCTGAACAGGCTACCCACGCCTGATAAAAGCCCTGGACGCCTGCCCCAACTATTCCAAGAGATTGAGTGTTCTCCGGTGTCAAATGTCGAATACTCACAGAACCAACCGCTGCCGTTCTCAAGGCCGTCAGGGCAGGACCATTGAGCAGTGCCAACGGCAGTCCCGTTTTGGCATCATTAAGCACCATTATTCCGGTCAGGACGGGAATATTCTTCTCTGGATTTTGTGGGAACAGGCTGACCAGTTTGGTTCCGAAGCAGTCCTTGGTAAAGCACGGCATGAGTAATAAAGTGTTTCCTTCGTAGTCTACGTGGAGCCGTTGCGGCATATGGAGTTCTTTCTTCTCGTATATATACATCGATGCCTCAATGGCATCCAGTAAATCACTAAAAGATACCGCCTGTAAAATGTCTTGTTCGGTTAGATAGATCATTTTGTCTACACGTGCAATGCGATCCGGGTGAACTGAGCAGGCCTACTTCCATTTACATTTGCGAATTTCCAGACGATGCTTGCCGTGGCAATCGGTGCAAACCTTTTTCTCGTCGATGTCGGCAAAGAGAGGTTTGTGCTGCTCAGTGTCGATTTTGTCCTTCGAATGACAGCCCATACATAGCGAATTAATCTTCGGCCTGGGATACATAATATCGGGCGCGGTACCGTTTCCACCCGAGGCCCAGGATTCGTCGGCAATATGTTCATCACACTCGCCGTGGCAGTGTGCGCAGCCGATATTGGCTCGTGCGTGAGTTACAGCAATGTCCTCTTGCATATAATTCACATGGCAAACGAAACAGCGACTGTTATCAGCTACGAAACCGGTTGGCCGGATTTGCTCTTCCTCACTATCGTCAAGAAGCAGCAGGGGTTCTTCATCCGTTATGGATTTCTGGCCGGACTTGGAATCTGTGTTTGTATCCGGCTTCTGGTTGGCCTCCATTTGCTCACAACCTGTTACGGCAGCAATTGCTGCTGCCAAAACAAGCATCAAAAAACTGTATTTCATCCTTTCTTCCCTGATAATAATTTATGTGGTTAGACAAACACCGATGCTCACTTTCAAATCGAATGCTACGTTCGATTTAAATCTTCGATTAAACGTATTCCCAGTCCTTGAGCCATTGATAGTGGGGCGGTAACTTGGCCCACGCCTGCTTGCCGGTGTTTTCCAGTTCCGCTCTTTCATTCAAATCCAGTTGCCGGCGCTCCTTCACCGCATTGGCTGCGTTGTCGACCTCGCTCACCCTGTTCATACCTGGGATAGGTATCACGGTATTGCTTTGCAAAATATACCTGATGGCTAGTCTCGCACGCCTGTTTTTTTCTTCCTGGTCACCGGCGAATAGCGAGCCTGCCGCAAAAGGCTTGATCCCGAAAGCCCCAACATCGCATTTCTTCAGGGCAGGGAACACACTGTCTGTCTGCGCCCTCTTACTCATAGTAGTGAAGGGAAAGCAGATGCAGTCAATTTGTGGAAAGTATTCTATCATGAACTTTATCCAGCGGCGGTCGTGTGTTGAAAATCCGATAAACCGGGCTTTGCCCTGCTTTTTCGCTGTCTCAAGAGCTTCGATCATCTCACATGCCGTATTGAATGAGTGTCTGCCCCCCGGCTCGTAACAGGTGACACGCCACAAGTCGGTGTATTCCTGATTCGAGTCTTTCAGCACTTCATCCAGACTTCCTAATAACTTTTTTGCCGTTCGGTAATCCGGTTCGCGTGTCTCTTTGCCACAATGGGACAGCGCCAGGTACATCTTATCGCGGCGTCCCTTTAGGGCTTTGGCATCTCTGATTACCTCTCCCTTAGTGCAAGAATCGATGTAATTTATGCCGGCGTCGATACACTGGCTGACGATTTCGGTGCGCTGTTCCACGTTGCTACTGGAGTGCCCGCCCAGGCAGACGGCCGAAACCATCAGATTGGTCTTGCCCTGCCGGCGGTACTCCATATCCGGGTTGTAATTGAGAATCTTTGAGGTATCGACTGCTGCGCTACCGACGGCCTTGGTGTCTTGGCTGGTCACTGCTCCAAGACCCACGGCCACACTCGCTGCGGTTATCGCACTATCGCGAATAAACTCACGACGAGTTACTCTTTTTTTAACCATCATTAAGCTCCTTTCGTTATCGTTCGGGCCTTTACTGGGCAAGCGACCAAAGTAGTTCTCCAATAGGCAAGGCCTATATCTTTGTCTATATCTTCGGCATTATCATTTGGATTTATCCAGTGGCCGATTACTCTTCAATGTAAAAATAGCCTTTATTTCTTCCTCCGACAAAGGACGGTCATAGATACGAACATCGTCTATAAGGCCCTTGAATCCCCGGCCTATCGTGACATTCAGCTCGTTGCCGGTCTCAATCGGCCAAAGGTCCAAAAGGCCGATGTCATGGATTTCCGCTATTGTACCGTCTTTGTAGAGTCTGACATCATCGTGCAGATTCGGCAGCTCGGCTTCTACAACCACAACCGCCATATGATGCCACTGGTCGTCATCTATTGCATCGTTAATGTAGTAATATCCGCCATGGGGTGTCACGCCTAAACGCCCTCTTATGAATCGGTATATCCACATTTGACCGAAATCTTCCGAGCCCCAGGATATAA
>JAOUFU010000402.1 GCA_029858035.1 Phycisphaerae bacterium | reverse complement strand
ATTCGAATTGCACGCACAGCACTTGTAATGAACTGCCAGTCAAGGAGCCGGTTTCGATACAATAGCAAAGATTTTGGCTTTTTGCCGTCTTGTGGGAAAGCCACCCTCCCAATGTACGCCTCGGTATGTTTCTGTTAAATTAAAAGTTGGGTAAATGTTTTAGGACTAATGGAAACAGGTCACAATCGCCATCCACATCACACCCGCCATCCTTCCATTCCGGAGTTAGCGTTGCGTTGTATCCCTCGCGCACAAGAAGTTCGAGTACAAACCTCTCGAATTCCCTAGGACTTAGTCGGAGCACGGCGTCTGGATGTGCAGCGACGATGTTAACGACGGCTTCCCACTGGCTTTCTGAAACTTCAGCGATTCGGCGCTCAATCGGGACGATAGAAGGAAGGACGAGATCCTCATAAATCAGCAAGTCCTGTTTGCCCATTTTCTGTGCCAAGGACCACAGCCGTTGAAAATGTGCGACCAATTCAGCCAGTTTCGATGGCGAACGCGATCCTTCCCACACCCACGAACTCATCTCTTCCGTGATGACTGACGCTGTGTCCGTATCTCCGATAAGCAGTGGCAGACTGGCACGGCCAGGCAAGACACGTATTGGCCAATTATCCTCGTTGGAGGGTTGACCGTAGGAAATCTGCCGAATTTTGAGATCTGGATTGAAATGCTGACGCTGCTCTCGCACCACGGTTAAGAGCATTGAACTAGCCATCGGAGCCTTTGCGTCTGTAATGACATCGAAGCGCTCCTTTGGCCGGACATGACCGTGAATGATTTCAATTGGTCCCGTCATTGTTCAAGGGTATTCTACCTGAATAACGATAGGCTTCAGGCGCTGCCGGAAGTCGGGGCGTGGAACGAACGGAGGCTGGAGGTAGTCGCCTGCAAGCCATGGTTAGCCGCGCCGATCGAGCTACTTTTCCCTTATGCTCACTCACTTCTTTTTCGTTTCCAAATAAGTTGTCTTAGTTTATCTGATGGCGTAGACTCTATAGTTTTCATCACCAATGGACCAAAACTTTGTAACAGGTATAGTCAACCTGTTGAAATCCGCAAACTCATCGGTATTCCACGTGAATACCTTATTATATGAGTATTTCTTCTCGCGATGCTCATATTTGTAAAAATCCCAATGTCCAAGCACAATCAACACAGGTTGATCAAAACGTGTTTTGAGGTCGCTAGCAAGCGATAACAACTCGCCAAGGGATAGGCGATAATTCGCCTCTGTTGTCCAGGATGCTGTTGTGCCAAAACGATGCTCTCTCGGGATATAAATCCTGTTTTTTGCATAATACGGCAGAGACTCCAGTAAGAAATCTGGCTCGGGGACTATGATCGCATCCCTATAGGTTTCTGATGTGTTCAAGAACTCACCAAACGCTTTACTCGAACTCATTTCTACGCTAATGTCTTTCCACACGGTCACTGTCGCCTTGGCCACATTCCAAAAGATCAGCGTCGACATTGCAACATAGAGGCCCGTATAGGACAGCAAGTATTTTTTTCTATTGATAGCCCTGTCATTATTCAATGATTCGATGAAAAGCCAATAGAGAAATAAAAGAAAGACCAAAAACAATCCTTGATGCCGATACCAACCGCCATAAACCACGCGGAAGAAGACACCAAAAGCAATAAGACTGCCAAGGGCGGCCAGGACGAGATTGGGTCGATGTAGATGTAGAAGACCAAACACAGCGAGGTAGAGTAATAGGCCAACCACCAAAGGCGGAACTCTTGGCATTAAAGCGTGGAACGTTTGCCCCGGTTGTGATGCAGCTTCGACGAAAGCATACGAAAGATCGCGCACGCTAATATCATAAACATTGGTTACAATAGTACTTTCCCTAGGCATGGTGAAGACTGCGCACAGCAGAACACCAGCGAAAACAATAGCAAATGATAGATAGAGAGAAAGGCCCCACCCACGAACAGATGCCGTCCTTTGTTCGAAAATCGTATCACATGCCCACAAAGCCGCAATCAGGCACACGAGTATTGCCGAATGTACATTGGTATTTGCCAGCAAAGCCAGAACGAAAGCCAGCAACAAAGGATACTTCCCTCGATTCCGATAAATCACCGCACAGATAAACATCAACAGCATACTTATGCCGTAGTTCCGCGCCATTACAGAGTACTCATAAAAAGGAAGAGCGCTAAAAATGAACAACCATCTGAACCATAATGGGAACGGCGAAAAAAACATAAAAATTACCACAGCAGCAAATGCAACGCTGATACTCATGACTGGTAATATGAGTTGCGTATCTACGATCGACTTACCAACATAAAGAAGTAGATACCATAAAATGGGATGCCCCTCATATTGGGTCAATTCGTAAAGATCTAGCGGTGAAATGGCATCGCGTGCAAATGATAGTGCCCTAACTTCGTCACGCCAGAATTCATGCCTTGTTGCGGTGAAGATGACTATAGTGAGCCATATGCCAAGAATAGTGACTGCGACGATTGCAGACTTTGCGCTATCGAACGAGTCTTTTGATCGGGCTATCGATAGACACCATCTTACAAAAGCTTTTAGTGGTTTCGTTAAGAGATTCATTGTTATTTCATAACGATCTTGCCAATAGAGTATCAAGCGGCTAACTATGTATACTGGGATTCCCATATAACATTATATACATCAGCTCAGCTACCCCGCTGAGCCTCTTTTCAAAAAGAATATCAAATTGATCTCAAAAATTCAAGGTTTCCAACTTGATTTTGAAACTATTTCAGCAGAAACACTTGTGAAAGTACGAATTTAGCAACTGATTATCATTTCTTTGACGTACCTCACCCGGTGTCTCCGTCTGAAATCCAACTTTTTAGCAATTCTTCTCATTAGTCACATCCAACTGGTATTGGTTTCAAGCGTTTGATTCTTTCAAGGATTTCATAAAACAGAGATCTCGATACCAACACCTCTGCCATCTGGAACGTCACATAGCGGGCATGGCTTACAACTTTGGCTCCAATCTTGATGAGCCTTTCACGCATGGTTCGCAGTGTCCAGTCTTTTATCTGCTTGGGCAACGCTAAACGCCTCAGAAAGTTGCCGATATTATATGCCATCGTAAACAGTTGGAGCCGAACCTGATTGTCATCAAAATCATGACATGAAAGCCGTGTCCACTTTAATGCGTATTTGCCTTCCTTGATCCATTTGTTCTGCTGTTCCACGCTTGTTGTAAAACTTCACCACATTGCTGTGTTTTCAGCGAAGGTTGGTCACAATAAATCCTATCCTTGGAAAAAGTTCTCCTTCATGCCATTCAATCTTGGAAACTACTCTCCGAGCTATATCCCAACTGGCTGCTTGGTATCGAAAACTGTGATACTGAACAATCGGCTTCTTCGAAGGACGACCTACCGGACGGGTCAACAGGTGCTCAATATGGCCCTGAAGTATGTTATTGCCCTTTAGGCGTATCGCATAAAAGTAATTTTCCATTTCAAGAAGGCGGTAGATGTCAGGATTGGCAAAAGCAGCATCCCCACGAAAATAACGGGTGATGTCTTTATTCCTATACCGTTCAATGATGGGTTTCAGAACACTTTTCCAGTCATCGGAACTATAGACATTGCCATTTCGAAGCAAGGCACGCTCCATATCCCCAAACTGATTGAATACGAACAAGGGGTGATAACAGGTATAGCCGAAATGCCCATTGTAGGCAGAGCCTTCCTGTCTTCCAAACGTAGGACTGTCAGAACTGTCCATGTCGAGTATAATTTCTTCGATGGGTTTGCGGTTATGAACTTCATCTGCCCATTGACCAGGCTGGTTTATCAGGGCTTTGAGGTTTTGAGGTTGTGTAAGGATCTCTGTTTCAAATCGTCCCATCAGGCTGACCGAAGCGGCTGTTTTATCTTTTGCCCGTTCTCCAACAACATGACGCATGGCAGGATCAACCGAAAGGCGTTCAGCATCGTTGGTATCTTCGTACCCTGCGAGGCGACTGTACACCGACTGTCGCAGCAAGGCGGTGAGGCTATGCTGTGTATTCTTGCCTGTTCGATTATCTGTTAGTTCGTAAGCTGCCATATCCGTCAATCCAAATACATCATCGATCTCTCGATATGCTAACAATCCTGCGTCGCTGGTGACTTTCACTCCGTGAAATTCGAGCTTCAATTTTCGATCAAAATTGACTCTCAGAGCATCCTTTTTGCTTTCACCCATTGGGTTCTCCATATCAGAACAGCAAAGCCGTCTTAAACAGCATCCACAAGCCCTATACTACCAAAATTCCGTTTCTTTGTCACGGTTTACCTGGGAAATCCGGGTTAAGTATTAATACTAATCCACGAAGAATCTCTTGAGATTTCCAAACCCGTTGGCGGAACGA
>JAOUFU010000401.1 GCA_029858035.1 Phycisphaerae bacterium | reverse complement strand
GTTGAAGCTTATAAACTGTACCAGCATTGGAATGAAGAGGACAGAAGACAGATTATGAGACGCCGGTGCCACAAGAGTATCTGAAAAGAGATATGGTTGTCTTCGATACTGTTTATAATCCGGCTGAAACTTTGCTTCTAAAGCAAGCTAAGGAGGCCGGCGCAAAGACAATTGACGGCATTTCAATGTTTGTCAACCAGGGCCTGGCTCAATTCAAACTCTTCACCAACACTGACGGCAATGACGAACTTATGCGAAAAACCGTAGTGAAAAGTTTAGCTCCTGAGCTATAAAGAATGCCAAAAAGTAACGAAAATATCAGCATCTAAAGATTTGAATTATTGGATAATACATAAATGGTCAAACCTTGGTTCATAGCTGTAGAAAAATTTGGTCCGGAATCAGGTGAAACCTGGAGAAAATATATTGAATATTCCGGGCTTAATCAACTTAAAGAAGTTGTTTCTCTCGATGATGGTCTGTGCCCAGAGGTCATTAAAGAATTGTCTGATCAAGATTGGCAGCATAATGTTGCTGAAGATTATGTATGTTTTTATTTCCGAGATTTGGATTACCTCCTTCAGAAAGTGGCTGATTACTCAAACATAAATATCCTCGCGACAATTAGTGATCCAAAGGTCGATTGTAAAGATTTGTTTCAAGATGAGCGTTTCGAATTTGTTGGTTATGACCTTGTAGAGGTGCATGGAGGAACAAGTGCACTTACAAATTGTGGTGGATTTAAAAAAGCTTTTGAAAATGTAGAACTCTCAGAAGTTGGTTTAATTTCTTCTCTCAAAAGAGCCCGCGAAATTCAGCATATGTTAAAACAGCACTATCCCGAGGAGCATCACGCCAATTGTGATGTTTGGGCAATTTGGAAAATGAAGGACTGATCCGGACATTTCCCGATTTAATTGTTGCTCTGCGTCGGCGGTTATTGGTATATTCAGAAGCGTAAAATTGAAGGCTAAAAACTAAAAACCAAAGCGTAAAGCTTAAAAGTAATTTAGTTTTGGTTTAACGGAGGTGGATGTTTTATTTTTTCGGTTTTCATTTTGTGTTTTCAGCTTTTTTATTATGGTTTTGATGAATAAAATATAGAAGTTTGGCAGATGGATTGGCGTTCAATTCCACGCTCATTAATGTATAGAAAAGTGTTGGAATAAGGAATAGAATTGGAGTTAAACTGCTATGTTGCTACCGCCGGAAGATGCATCGCTGTTTATTTGGCTCTATAGCTCATTGATTGGTTTTGCCGCAGGTCGTTTAGGCGGCGCTGCAGGAGTTGTCGATGCGGAGACTTTCCATCGTGCCTCAAATAATGCCAGAGCCAAAGCCAGAGATAAGCTTTTGGACCATGTTGCCTTGATTGATGATTTCGTGGATGAGAATCCTTATCAGTTTTCTGAAAAGGAGCTTTCTAACGTCCTTAAATGGGAGCATTTTATTTCCGACAAGTTTTTCGTCGAGCGAGACCTGAAAGACTATACTGTCTTTCTCAATGATGGGAATCCGCCAAAGGCTTACGGGGTACTCGGCCTGACCGATGAGATTATCGAGATGATGCCGTATCCGCTGCCGGTGTTTGTTTCAGCGGTGCTGTTACCCTGGAAAGGGCAGATAGTCTGCGATGGACTGATTTTAATCTACAACGTTAGATTGGGCGGCGGAATCAGAAAGAACCTCAAAGAAACCTACCGGCAGGCAAAAACGCAGGGAATTATTACGTCTTTAGAAACCGGATAGCATCTGAAACACAAATGAATCTGACGATAGTTCATAGTCCTTAGAGGCCGAAGAGTATTTAATTGTTGTTCTGGGGCGGCGGTTATTGGTATATTAAAGGCGATAAGGATTTGAAGTTTTTAATATGCGGAAAGTTTCATAATGGTGACGATGTCTCAGATAGAGGAATTAGTCCGAAGAATTGGGCAACAGTTTCATCCTGAACGGATTGTTCTTTTTGGTTCTTATGCTTCCGGCCGGGCCACGGAAGACTCGGATGTGGACCTTCTGGTGGTTGCTGAGACCACCTTGCCGCCACCAGAACGTTATGGTGCGGTCCGACGTCTGGCGGCCGATTTGCCCGCCGCTTTCGATATTATTGTCAAGACTCCGGATGAATACGCCCGCTGGCGGTCGGTTGTAAATCATATCGTTTATTTCGCAGATAAGTACGGGAGAGTTCTTTATGAACGAGCAGACTCGTGAAGCCGTCCGACAGTGGCGGGCAAAGGCCCAGAGTGACTGGACAGCCGTGGAGATTCTGCTGGCCAGCGAGCGGTGTCCTGCTGAAACGGTTTGTTTTCACTGCCAGCAGTTTGTAGAAAAACTGCTAAAAGCATTTCTTACCTATAATAATGTCGAGACGCCAAAAACACATGACTTGCGAAGGTTAATCCAATTAGCCGAGCCATTTGCGCCGGAGCTTTCCCGTTTGTCTGATTCATCGGACACATTGACCATTCATGGGGTTGAGACGAGATATCCCGGTGACTGGCGACAGATCGAAGAGTCGGAGATGAATCAGGTAGTTGAACTATCAAAACAATTCGGTGATATACTGCTTGCAAAACTGGGAGAATGAATAATAGCCGGGTGTTATTGCAGCTTTGTCCTCTATTTTAAGGCATTGCCATTTATTTGTTGCTCAGCGGCGGGAATTATTGGTATATTAAAAGAGTAGATTTTGAGCAGGAATTATGTATGAACAGGCATATAACGATACCGAAAAATGAGATAGATGCGTTTTGTCGGCAAAACCATATTCGCAGTTTAGGGCTTTTCGGCTCTGCGGTGCGGGAAGATTTCGGCCCCGGCAGCGATGTCGATGTCCTTATCGAGTTCGAGCAGGTATATAGGCCCGGCCTTATGGAACTGGTCGATATGCAGGAAGAGCTGACGCGGATATTCGGCCAGAAAGTTGACCTTGTTGAGCGTCAGGCTGTGGAGCGAAGCGAGAACTATATTCGCCGACGGCATATTCTCGAATCTGTGGAGCCGATTTATGTGGCGAGATGATGCCTATATGCTCGATATGCTGCTGGCAGCGCGGAAGGTGCGGAACTATACCCGCAATGTTAACTGGGAGCGGTTTCGTGATGACGACCTTATCCAGAATGCGGTTATGCATAAGATTCAGATAATCGGAGAAGCCGCCCTCAAAATCTCCCGGCAGTACAAAGACGCTCACTCCGAAATTCCCTGGCAGATGATTATTGGTATGCGTAATCGCCTCGTTCACGAATACTTTGATATTATCCCAGACAGAGTATGGGATGTGGTTGAAAAAGATATACCGGAATTGATTCGACTCATTGAGCCGCTTGTGCCACCTGATGAGTCACCAACTGCGGAAAAGTAACTGTGGCTACAGTTCTCCCTTTTCTTGCACTTTTAATTGTGTTTTCAATAAAATCCTTGTATAATCCGATATCAAAAAAATTTTCAGAGGCAAAAGATGGCAAAGGCCGAAAAAGTAGTGTTGGCGTATAGCGGCGGGCTGGATACGAGTGTAATCCTGCCATGGCTGAAGGAGACCTACGGCTACGATGTGATAGCATTCGCAGCCGAGCTCGGTCAGGGTGACGAGCTGGCAGGTATTAAGCAAAAGGCGCTGGCAAGCGGCGCCGTAAAATGCGTTGTCAAAGACCTGCGTGCCGAGTTTGTCGAAGATTACCTCTGGCCGATGCTAAAATCGGGTGCCGTTTACGAAAAGCAATACCTGCTCGGCACAAGTGTTGCCCGGCCTTTAATAGCAAAGCATCAGGTCGAGGTCGCCCACGCTGAAGGTGCAGCCGCCGTAGCTCATGGCGCAACAGGAAAGGGCAATGACCAGGTCCGTTTTGAGCTGACTTATATGGCTTTGGATCCCTCATTGAAGATTGTCGCCCCCTGGAAAGACCCGAAATTTACTTTGACTTCTCGTGAAGCTGCCGTTGATTATGCCAAAAAGCACAAAATTCCCATCGAGCAGACAAAGAAGAAAATCTATTCGCAAGACCGCAACCTCTGGCACATCAGCCACGAGGGGGCCGAGCTTGAGGACCCCGCCAACGAGCCCAAAGATGATGTGTATGTTATCTCCCAGCCGCTCTCGAAAACGCCCGACAAACCTGATTATGTCGAGGTTGGTTTCAACGAGGGAGTGCCGGTAAAGCTTAACGGCAAAAAGATAAATGGTGTAGAGCTGATTGAGCAGTTAAACCGGCTTGGCGGCAAACACGGTATCGGCCAGGTTGACCTGGTCGAAAATCGACTCGTCGGTATTAAGTCACGCGGTGTATATGAGACGCCGGGCGGTACTATACTGACAACCGCTCATAGTGCCCTCGAGTCACTGACTCTTGACAGGGAAACCATGCATTACAAACAGCAGATT
>JAOUFU010000027.1 GCA_029858035.1 Phycisphaerae bacterium | reverse complement strand
GGTAATGCCAGCAATATTGTCTCTGCTTCCTGCCGCAAAGTTGATGTCATCTGATGCTCGAGCGCGGGTTCGAGTGTTATGGCCGATATTTTACCGGTCCCGTCCTGCAACTGGTCGGTGATAGTCCTGCTTAACGACTTTCGAACCATCTCTGTTAAAGCAACGGGATTTTTGGTCTTTGGAGCGTGTTCTCCAAGCGATTCGAGTATGGCGGTTAAATCGCGAACAGGTATCCCGTCCTTCAGGAGGTTTTTAAGCACACGTTGAAGCAGGCCAATGGACACTTCTCTGTCGGGGCCAACAACTTCCCCCACCAGCGACGGCTGGGTTTTTCGAAGCCGATCAACAAGAAGCTGTACATCTTCACGCGTCAGCAATTCGTCAGCGTGTTTTCGCAGTGTTTCGGACAGATGTGTAATAAAGACTGATTCAGGGTCGACGACGGTATATCCGTTTAATTCGGCTTTTTCCTTGTTTGCCGGCGTAATCCAGAGAGCGGGCAGGTTATAAACAGGTTCGGTAGTTTCAATGCCCTCAATTTTGGTTTGGACCGTACCGGAATCCATGGCAAGGAACATATCCGGCTCCAAACGGCCCTTTGCTATCGGCAGCTCTCCTAATCGAATTTCGTACGCAGTCGGCTCAAGAGTGATATTGTCCCTCAGCCGGACCAACGGCATAACGACACCGAGCTGCTGGGCGAATTTTCTCCTCAATGCTCCGATACGCTCAAAGATGGCACTGTCTTTTCGAGGGTCAACCATACTAATCAATCGCACGCCGACCTGCACAGAAACCCTATCGACATCCAGCAGCTCTTCAACGGGTTGCTTATCAGCCTTTGCCTGAGGAGGAGCAGCGTGTTTTTTCTCACGGATCTTTTCGGATTTAGCCGCCATTCGTCCGAGCAGAGCGGCGCCGGCACCCAGTAACAGAAAAGGAATTTTTGGCAGGCCTGGCACGAGTGCCATCGAACCGATGATGAAAGCCGTTATGGTCAGCGGCTGACTGGCCTTAAGAAACTGCCTGCCCAGGTCCTGGCCAACGCTGTGGCGCGATGAGATTTTGGTCACCAAAAAGCCGGAACTTACAGCGATTATCACGGATGGTATCTGGCTGACGAGTCCATCGCCGATGGAAAGGATAGAATAAGTCCTTAAGGCATCTGTAATGGGCATGGCGCGTGAATAACCCATAGCTATACCGCCGATTATGTTGACAGCGGTGATTACCAGCCCCGCCTTTGCATCGCCCCGAATGAATTTGCTGGCGCCGTCCATTGCGCCGTAGAATTCACTTTCCTTGACAATTTTTGCTCTCCGTATGTTGGCCTGCTCCTCTGTGATAGTTCCCGCGTTCAGGTCCGCATCAATTGCCATTTGCTTGCCGGGCATAGCATCAAGGGTGAACCGTGCAGAAACTTCGCTTATCCGCTCGGCACCCTTTGTGATTACAATGAACTGGATGATAACGAGTATTAAGAAGATTACCAGCCCGACGACGAAACTGCCACCGGCAACGAAATCACCGAATGTCTGAATAACTTTTCCCGCATCCGCCTGCAGGAGTATCAATCTGGTTGAGGCGACATTTAGAGAAAGTCGAAACAGCGTTACAAAAAGCAACAGCGAAGGGAACGTAGATAATTCGAGCGCCTCTTTTGAGGAGAGGGTGACTATCAAGACAGCGATAGCCAGCGAAATACTGCAAGCCAGAAGCATGTCCAAGACCTGGGTGGGCAGAGGGATTATCAGTGTGGCAAGAACAGCCACCAGGCCAACAGCCATAATAATGTTGCTGTGGGACATTAGATGCATATGTGGAGTGTTCCCATCCGCAGTTTTGCGCAAACGTGACCCCAATGACCCTGGTGAACTATGTTTTGCAGAACCTGCCATTACGATTCCTTCTGACTGACGCGCTTTCTGCTTTCGGAAGCCCCCTGGGGGCAGGAAAGCAGCGGGACAATTCTGATTTACGCCTCGTTAGGCGCGGCAGCTTCGGCGGCGACAGCAGTACCGACACCTAAAACCTGTTCAATTCTAACTGCAAACCGCCCGTCTACGACGACCACATTTCCAGTGGCAAACTTAGTGTCCTTAAGGTACAAATCCACCGGTTCATCAATAGGTTTATCGAGCTTCAATACCGAGCCAGGTCCAAGCTGTAAAAGCCGGCGAACCGGTATCTGTGTTTGGCCAACAGCGACCGTAACAGGTATGTTCATATCCAGCAGGATATCTAAACTCGCTCCAGAACCAGCAACGGCACCCTCAGCAGCCTCGGTGAATTCAACAGATTGTGCCAGCTTTTTCGAGTCTGCCTGTTCGGTATTTTCCTGCTGGTCCTGGATTTCCTGAACTTCCTGGGCTGTTTCTGTCATACTTTGATTTCCTATTATTAAGTGTTTGTATTTTGATTTACATCCTATTAAGTATTGTAAGACGTTTCCTGATTTCCTAAACGCTATTCATAGTGTTCAGCGTCCTCTGTAATTATGACAGCGTACCGGCCATCTGATTTTGCGGGCCAGCCATGACAAATGACCCGGTTGTCTACGATCAAATCAATCGGCTCATCAATCCTCTTACCAAGTAACAGTATGTCATTATGGCGAAGATTCATTATCTCTTCGAAAGTAAGCACAGCAGAAGCCAACTGGGCCTTAACAGAAACCGGCATTTGCTGCATACGGTCAAGGATTGCTTTTGAAGTATCCCCGGCTGAGGATCTGTTAACAGCCTGTACGGTTTGACCAAGCGTAGTTCGGAGCTTGTCGCAGAGTATTAAAATGTGAGCTTCAGAGCTTTTTCCCCCGTCGCTTTTCCTGACTTGAAAAGTAATCTTACAGAGCGCTTCTGTTCCCTGCAGCTCAAGAGGCAGCGGTCTTGTAATAAAGCTCTCGTCCGGCTGGAAATCGCAAGTCTCACAAGAGCCGGAAAATGCATCAAGTAGAGCAGAGGCGATATCCAATAAAAGCGATTCTTCTAATTTCGATAAATCCCTCCCTGAGTCCTCTTCGGATTCTGAATCACCCAGCAATTGTGTCGCCCAGATGAATGCAGTTTGTGCAGGTATGGAAATAAGTCCATCCGGATGGTCCGGGGCGGAGCCGAAAGGCAGGTAATAATTCGCCCGCCTGCTTTCTAAGTCCCTGGCACGAAGCTGGGCAGCAAAATGCTCGGTTGTTGAAACAACTGTTACATCAAACTCGTCGTTGCAAAACTTAGCGAATTTTTCAGCCATCTCCTTGGCTGCTTCTTTTGTGAGATCGTCGAGTCTCTTAAGCTGGGCGCTGCTAAAGTAATGAGGCTGCTGCCAATCATATTCAGCAGCCTCCGTTTGCGTGGTATCCTCTTTTGGTCCGGAACCGACAGCAGCAAGGAGCTGTTGTATTTTTTCTCTGCTTAAGCTGTTGGCAGATGCATCACTCATTGTATAGCGAACTCCTTAAAAAGAACTCGCTTGATTTGAGGCTTGGCATCAGGGAAAAGCTTTTCGTTAAAAGCATCGACTATTTCCGATTGAATACGCTTGAGGTTCTTTTCACCTCTTATATCTTCAAGACTTAAACCTGCAAGGTATATAGTGAGCCAGTTTGTTAAGAGGTGTTTTTTCTCCCCAATAAAAGCAGTGCCTTTCTTTTTGTCTACCTGAGCATCTATTTCCATTATTAAAGTCAGCCGGACATAGCGTGTTACACTGGGTTCATCAAGATTTGCTACAACAGGCTCAAATTGATCGTAATACCAGGTTCCCTGAGATTTTGCTCCTGTCGAATCCGTGGTATCCGCTTTCAGGTTCTCCGGCCGAGCCTGTCCGCCTTCGGCGGATTGGGCGGTCTCGGTTTTTCCGGAAGCACCAAGCAATCGACCAAGTCCAAACCCTGCACCGGCACCGACTATTACAACAACAGCCGTTATTATCCACAACAACCGGCCGCCCAGGATCTTCTGATCACCCGATTCCGCCTTTGAATCCGGCGGTGCTTCCTGCTCCTGTTTTTTCACATCATCTTCATCTGCCATTTTCCTGCCTCAATCACTTTTTATAAGAATATTGTAATTAAGCCGGCTGCATACAACCCTGCTGCCGATATCGGTGTATTTTGCCTCGCAATGTTCGGTCGCTAATGCCTAATACCTTTGCGGCTTTGGTCTGGTTGCCTCCGGTCTGGTGTAAAGTGTCCAATATCGCTCTACGTTCTACCTGCTCAAGCGGTACTCCGCCCAGCTTCTCTTTGCCGTCTGTGCCTGTAGACAGGGGTGCATGTTTTCCGAATGAAGAATTATCGGCGTTTCCTTTTTCCTGTGTCAGTGGTTGTAATTCATCAAAGAGCCATGAGACATCAGCCAGGGCCAGAGTTTCACCGGACCCCAAAATCAGCGATGTCCTCACAACATTTCGTAATTGTCGGACATTGCCCGGCCAGTGGTATTTGGCGAAGATATTCATCATCACCGGGTCAAGTTTCGTGATACGACGCTGCGCTTCGCGGGCATAAAGATTTACAAAATACCATACGAGGTCAAGCAAGTCCTCGCTGCGTTTCCTCAGAGGACAGACGACTAATCTTAGTCCGTTCAGCCGATAGTACAGGTCCTGACGGAACCGATCCTGTTGAACTTCCTGCAATAAATCCTTGTTGGTAGTGCTGATTATTCGAACATCGACCCTAATGTTTTTGTTTCCTCCGACACGTTCAAAATCCTGCTGCTCGAGTACGCGCAACAGCTTGGCCTGAAATTTTATGGGAGTTTCGGTAATTTCGTCCAGGAGCAGCGTCCCGCCGTGAGCCATTTCAAATCGGCCTTTTCGCTGATTGTAGGCACCAGTGAAGGCGCCCTTTTCATGACCAAACAGCTCGCTTTCAAGAAGGGAGTCACTCAGGGCCGCACAATTCACTTTAATGTATGCTCCCTGGGCCCTTTTGCTTTTGTAGTGAATAAGATAAGAGAGCAGCTCTTTGCCCGTCCCGCTTTCTCCGGTTATTAAAACCGGTGCCGAGGTTGGAGCCACTCTCTCGGCTAAATCGATGGTCTGAAGCATTTTTGCACTTCTTCCCACGATTCGATAAAGACAGTTTGTACTCTCGTATGCAGAAGCTATAGTTGAGACGCCGTGGCTGGGCAGTAGAGTATCCAGCAAGTACTCAATTTTTTCATGGTCGAGCGGTTTGCTTAGAAAATCGTAACATCCCATACGAACGGCCCTGACGGCCGTCTCAATCAGTTCGCTTGCGGATTCCTGTACATTTGGCTGCCTGCTGTTTGCTATCATAACCACCGGCATCTGGGGCGAATTTGTCCTGATATTCTGCAGCAGTTCGAACCCATCCTGTGACCGGCTCCGGCTTGTGGGGGTAGTGTTTATCCAGTCGCTTATGAATACGAGATCGCAACTGTTCTTGTCGAGGAAATGAATCGCTTCTTTTTTGTCACCGGCAAGATGTCCTCGAATCCCCTTTCCGGCTAAAATCTCAAGCATAAATCGAGCCAACTCAGGTTCGTTATCAACTATGAGGACATTCGCAACGTTTTCGGGGTCTGCTCTCTGTTGGTCCTGGCCAATGTCTTTTACTTCGTTGCAGCTCACTTCAATGATACTCCACTTTTCACTGAGAATGTGGTCTAAAGAGATTCAGCAATCAAGGTCTTCGGTTTTTCTTTCAAGTACCAACCAATTAATTTTTCCCTGGCTTTGGCCGGTTCCACCCACGGCGAACCGGGACATTCTGTAATAAGTTTCCTGTAGATCTTCTGTGCCGTTAACAGATCATCATCCTTCAGACAGTTGCCTATTTGGAACAAAATCCAGGCCCTGTTCCGTTCCAATCCGGGTTTGTCCGGATTTGTACGATTAAGTGCTTCCTGATAAAAAACGGCCGCTTCTTTTAAATGGCCGCTAAAATACAAAACTTCCCCCAGCTCAAAAGGATTTTCCAGCTGGTTGGGATCTCGTGCAACATTGCCGAGCATTTTCAATGTCCGGTCGGTTACAGGTTCGTATAGCGGTTTGGATTCAATTGTTTTATTCGAGGATTCCTCTATCACAACTATGTCGGATGGAGTTTGATTGGGTCCAAGTGTTGTTGTCACCGGCCCGATGTTGATAACAGGCTCATGTTGCTTCGGCGGATTAAACTCAATAGAGCGAACTTGTTCGATTAATCGCTTGAGCTCATTTTTTCTTTCGCTATCCTTTTTTCCTTCATAAACACTAATTCCGGCCCGCCACAATTGGCGTCCGAGGTTAGTAGTTAGATTTCCCGGAATGGCAGCACTTACCTGCGGCAATTTTTCATTGACCTCATCGGCAAAGTTTACGGCCTCGATACCACTGGTTTGTGGCTTTCCCTGCCCGGTTGTTCGAATCTTAGCATCCTGCGCGTCAACGATGGGAGTATTCAGATCCTGCGAGGTTTGCGCTAAATAAGGAATTAGAAAATCAGTTAGGCCAAGATGCTGCGACCGTGTTCGAGCACAGGCAGGGGATGTTAAGAAACAAAAAGATACAAACGAAAAACAAAGAATGCAAAAGGCGTCGAGCGATGCTCGATGCTCGACATTCGGGTTTGGCTTTACGTTTTTAGTTTTAACCTTCATTGTGTTAACTGTCCTGTTTTATAGGATTCTGTTTGCCTTCCGGAAGGGATTGGTCTATGGCAGCCGGGCCGTCAAATGTCATTTTTTCCTGTGGTGCTTTTGACTCATTCCATTTGCCTAAAAGAGCCAATGCCGCCCTGTCATAATTTTTCTGACGTCTATAGGCTGCCGCCAGGATGTCCAGGGCCTTTTGCTTTATCGGCGCTGACGGGCCCAAATTCAGGAGCTGCGAGCAAATCGAGATGGTTTGAGAACTATGGCCAAGTTTCAAACAAACATCAGCCAATTCGAGAGCAATTTCGTGCGCCAAGGGTCCCGGTTCAACAAGCATAAGGATTGCAGATAATTCGTTCCTTGCAAGATCGAGATTTCCCCTGGCAATGTAACATTTGGCCAATTCCAAAGTTATTGCCGCTTTTGCCTGTGTATCGAGAGCATATTGTGCTCTGTCACCAAGGGCCGCAATAGCCTCATCAGCAAGCCCCATAGTGCGAAGAACCCTGCTTTTGAGCAGCAGTATCTCGATAGATTCTTGTTCTGACGTGAAATGCGAGGAGAGCGTGCTCTCTAATGTTGCAAGTGCCTCGAGGAAATCAGCCTGCTGAATTCTGGCGTCGACTAAAGCCGAGACAACCTCTATATATTCGGTTCTGGTCAGTTGTCCCGCCGGTCCACCGAGGGCGGCTTCAAAGGCATCGCAGGCCTGTTGGGTTTTTCCTAAAGCCAGGTTGCTTTTGCCCAGGAGAAAGCAGGCCGAACACAAGTTTATGCTCGGGCGGTCTCTGGTGAGGTCGAAGTATCGAGTCAGCCATTTGATCGAGGTTTCATAGTCTTTTTGCTCGTAGAAGCATCTGCCCGCCCCAAAGGCAGAGGCAGTCTGCGATTCCAGAGACAGGCCAAGATGATAAACTTTGCTGTAGAGTCGTCCTGCTTCATTCGAAAGTCCGTCTTTCATTGTGGCATCGGCAAGGTATAGACAAGCCTGTTCAGACAGCCCGCATTCAGGATATTGCTCGACAAGCTGCTTCAAGTCCTGACGTGCACCTGAATAGTCACGAAGATTAGCCTTTAGCTTGCTCGAATGTAACAAAGCAAACGGTGCCAGAGATGAATTTGCGAAGCGATTAGCCACTAATTTATATTCTGCAATAGCATCGGTGATTTGGTCTCCCCGGGCCTGCAAAAGCGCCAGAGCGAAATGAGCATTAGGGACATATTGGTCACCGTGGAATACAGATAAAAATCTATGCCACAGTGAAATACCTTCCTGTGTCAGCAAAGATACGTGTTCAGATAATGAGGAGTAATCAGCCGGGTTGAAGATATTGACGTTCCCTTTTGGATCCAGGCGGGCCAGCAATCCCGCGTGCCCGGCCGCCACCGTGATAAATTGCTGTGTCGTTGCTGCGGGCAGATACAAACTTGCCGGTCTTTTGCGAATGGCATCTTTTTCCACGTCCGGGTCCGGTGCCTCGCTGAAATCCCAGGCGATATTAAGGTCGGCATTGGCGGCAAATCTTGCCAGCAGCTCATCAATCGGTGCCCCGTGGCAAACAACAAACCAGCGAGATGATGCGCCCCGCTGCTCGAGATTTTGAATTTTCGGGCTCAAGAGGCTTTTGCTTAACTGCTCCGAGCCGGAATTCAAAAGCGAGTGTATTTGTGCCTCGTTTAGGTTGGTAAAAGGATCGACCTCCACGGCAGTGCTCCACAAGCTGCCCGGAAGGTCTTTATCGGCATCGCAGAGCGAAAGGATATGTCTGGTCAGCGATTCGGCAACGAGGAAGTTACAATGGGGCTGCAGCGATGAAGCCCAGGCTTTGTCGAAATCAACGGCTTCAATTAAGGCAATTGTCTGATAAGCCCTGGTTCTCGCTTTTAAGTATTGCTTTTTCTGTAATTCAATATAGGCCATGTAATAATTTGCCAGCGTTGTTACAACAGGTGAACGACTTTGTGAAAGAGTCGCGAATAAACGGTTGGCTTGATCGGGATCACCTGCTTTTCTCATACACAGAGCCATTTTAAGCTGAAAAAAATCTTTCAGCAATTCCTCTTTGGCCCCGGCAGGAAGGCTTTGGCGAAGCTGGTCATAGGCAGCATAAGCCTTGTCGTAATCGCCCTGCAGGTAAAGGTCCTGAGCAACTTTCAAAGAGACAGACGGTGTTGATGGAAACGCAGATTTTGGTTTTTGAATTTGCTCAGGCGCCGGCGATTCAGGTGTAGCAGGTGTTTGCCGGGCGAGGGATGGCAGCTGCCAGTTAGTGACAAGCACTAAAGGAGATTTTAAAAACATGTAGAGCAAAATTGCCGCAATCACGACAATACTGACAACGAAGCCTTTCAGTAAGGCTGAAAAATACCGATGCCAAATCGGTTGCTTTATGGATTCGCCCGTGCCGGTATCGTCTTGCTGAGATGGCGCAGCGGTGGTTTGGATGGTGTCCTGGCCGGCCAGAAGTTTGTAAAAATCTTCGTCCCCGGCAAACAGCTCATGCTCTGAGAGGTCCTCGTGGACCTCGCCTGCAAATAATTCGGCATCCGCCGGCCCCTGATTGTCGGAACTGTCTTCAAGAATAACTTGTTGGTATTCTGTTGCCATAACTTTTAGGTTCGTTCTACATTTAGTCCCGATGAATCGGGGCTGACTCAAGAAAGAATGTGAGAACGTATTTGGGTTCCCGCAGGGCGGGGTCCCTCATAACGTCTTGAGAGAACAGCAATAATTGTGCCAGAGTTGTCTACTGATTGCAGGCCAGTGCGTTTAGAAGGCTTTTGAGTGGAAAACCGGCTTATCCTGTTATATCAGGCCGTTCGAACTGCAAAGGGATGTCAGGATTTTAGACGAGCCGATAGATTTTCTGACAGAAATTTACCATACCAATGAGGCGTGCACCTAAGCTCCATTGGCGCGGTACTAAAGATTAGCAGGCACGGTTAGAGGTGGGCCGTTAAGTCCTATAATATCAAGAAGCGACTGATACGGCAAAAACATGGGGATTTGGCTAAGTCTTTAATTATGAAGTAGTTGCATACTGGGGTAATGATGGTACTGAAATTTCATCTTGAGATTCTTTTGGCAAGCTGCCTGCAAGTAACGGGCCTTTTTCGATATTGTACTGCTTGACCTTGGCATAGAGTGTTGCCCTGGTTATGCCGAGAAGCGCAGCAGCACGTGTCTTTTGCCAGCCTGTTTCCTGCAGAGCGCGGGCAATCAGCTCACGTTCAGCCTTTTCCAGCGAAAAATCCTTGGCGTAATTAGTTGCCTGGCTAAATAGCTCACCGTACTCTGCGGAGTCAATTATAATGTTGCTTAGGCCGATTTTGTCCGTTGTTTCCAGTAGTATCGCCCTTTCTATAACATTCCGGAGCTCACGGATATTTCCAGGCCAATCGTGTTTCAGCAAAGCCTCGATAGCTAAATTAGTCAGGGAGTTTATCTTCTTGCTTTTTTCCGGACAAATATTAGATGTCCTGAGGAAATATTCGGCCAGCAGTGGAATGTCCTTCTTTCGGTCAGGCGATTTTAGAGGGGCAATAATAACCGGACAGATGTTGAGACGATAATACAGGTCGCGTCGGAAACGATTAGCTTTAGTCTCCCTATACAGATTGCGATTGCTCGACGCTATTATCGTGGCGTTGCATGTGATATTTTTGACACCCCCGACCTTTCGGAAAGTTTTTTCCTGAAGGACACGTAGTAATTTACTCTGCAGATCCAATGGCATTTCACTTATTTCGTCAAGGAGCATTGTGCCAGCCCCTGCGACTTCTAACAGTCCTGTTTTCTCACGGTCTGCGCCGGTGAAAGAACCCTTCTCATGGCCAAAAAGCTCGCTCTCAAGCAGGTTTGCCGTTAGGGCGGCACAATTGACGGCAACAAAAGGTCCCTTCGGATGCCTGAGCGCATGGACTGCCTTGGCCGCCAGCTCTTTGCCGGTGCCGGTCTCCCCTACTATCAAAACCGGATTACACCGACTGGCGGCGACAAGTCTAATCATCCCGAATGTTTTGACGAGTGCTCTGCTCCGGCCGACCATAGAAACAGAGGCAGCATGGTCGTCAAGAAAGAATTCTGTTGTATTTTCTTCAAAGTCAATAGTCCTGGCTTCATTTTTTATCCGACTTACAATTTGCTCCAGCCGACTGTAATCCTGCATTCCGTGCAGATAGTCACAGGCCCCCGCCCGCTTGAATTCTTCAGACAGGCCGATGTCACCTTCGTCGGCCCCAACAGCGACAATGGGGGGAGAATCTATCGAATGTTTATGCGCCGTATCCCTGAATTCGCAGATATGACTCGGTCCAAACCGATGGTCAAAAAGAATTAAATTCGGCTCTACCGTTTTAACGATATCCAGAGCCTCAGCCGGGTCATCGGCCACAAATATTTCATGGCCAACCTGTTGCGCTAATTGTGTGACTTGCGCCTCTCTGCTTATGACAACAATTCTACGTATGCTCATCTTGTTACAAAACCATAAGTGTTATCTCCCCTATGTTTTAGGTCATACGGATATTTCCGCTTCATAGATACTGGTTGCTCCGTACCCATAGACTAATAGACAACTAAATCGACAGATAACCAAAATCAACTTTAACTTTTTTATGGGACGGGCCAATAATGTCACTGTTTTATCCAAGCTCAAAAGACATCGATGATATGTGACAGTCTTATCGGACATTTCAGGAAAACAAAATGAGAAAACAAAAAGTCAAACTTACAGTGAGATGGTAACGTTTCTTATGGGACGTCTCAACATCACACGTCATTATGAAACAAGCAATAAAACTTTTTGGCAAATGTCAGGCGGGGAGCGGCAACATCTTCTGCAACGTAGGAAAAATTATCCCCAAGAGAATTTTTTATACAGTTTATTCCAAGAGCCATCCGGTCTTCGCAGTTTTCTAACTATATTTGTCACAAGAAGTTATATATCAATGAGGCAGGTAAAGATTTTGATGTGGCACACCAATTGCTGTTTGTTTTACCGGCCGTACCAATATTGTACGGAGTAACCGTCTTTGCGCAGAAACTTTGATAATTTTTTGTTATTTTAGAAAGGTAGCAAACTTATGAGTTCAGTATCAGCAAGCAGCATCCAAATGGATTATATGAAAGTTCTCATAACGCAACTGCAAAATCAGAATCCGCTGGAGCCTTTGGACAACAACGAAATGGCTTCCCAGCTTGCGCAATTCTCACAGCTACAGCAGCTCGAATCAATGAACTCCAACTTTGCCCAAATACTTGCGATAACCAACCGCAGCTATGCAAATTCGCTCATAGGTAAGGAGGTCACATTTTTCTCACAGGATACAGCGACGGGCGAGCTGGTTCAGAAAAAAGGGGTGGTTAATGAAGTTTTCAATGACCTTAATATGGGAGAGAGTCTTTTGAAGGTAACGGCTGATGGTGAGGAATATTCACTCAGTTTAAACGCCGTAATATTGGTAAGCAATTAAAATCAGTTGAGATTCCATGAACAAGTTATAAGGAGACAGAAAACTGAGTTTTGAATTACCATCTCGAATTCCCGGATTGCAGGCCCATCAGGAAATGCAGGATGTTGCCGGCAAGAACGGGATTGAAACCGATACGACCGCTTCCGAGTCAGGCAGAATAAACTTCTCGGAGCTGCTTAGCAAGAAGATCGGAACCCGATTACAGCCAATGGCTAATGTCGGCGGCATCAATCCTAAGCATACGTGCGGCGTTGGAATAGCAGGGACAACCCCCAATATGCCAAAAGGCAATATCATAAATACGGGCAATCCCCTGGATCTTGTGATAGAAGGAGACGGTTATTTCGTTTTAAGCAATGGAAAACAAAACATTTACACTCGCTCGGCTGCATTTGCAGTCGATGCGAATTCGAGTCTTGTTGACCCTGCCACGGGCTATACCATCCAGCGTATCGGCTCAGAAGGTGAAGGAGATGGTTTTCAGATTCCCGGTGATGATAATGTTCGTGTTCCTTACGGTGCCGTTATGTCCGCCAACAGGACATCAGAGATAAAAGTCTCCGGTAATCTAAGTTCCGATGCAGCTCTTGCCGTAGGGCCACAAACACAACAGATAGCATCGAATATAACTTATACTTCCAACGGCGGCACAGTAGCCACCGCGGCCACAGAACTTGATCAGCTTGACCAATTTAACGGCGGCTCAGGTATAGACGGGCGGTTAGAGGCCGGCGAGTCAGGCACAATCACCATTTCCGGTTATAATCCAAACGGTACAGCATTGAGCAGCGGCCTGACGTTTAGCGTCAATCCAACGACTACGCTTGGAGACTTTATCAACCACCTAAATACGAACGTTCTCAGCGGTGCAACCGCTTCTTTGGTCAGCGGCAAAATCCAAATCACAGATGACACCAGCGGCTGCAGCAGGACGGACATCTCACTGTCATACTCCGGCAACGGTTCACTGACAACGCCGGGCTATTTTGAAATATTGACCGTAGGTGGAGAGGAAGTCAAAAACGCCGGTATCACGATTTACGATTTTCAGGGCGGCAGGCATGTACTCACCGGCGCATTTGTTCGAGGTAACAGGCCCAATACTTGGGAGATGGTGCTCAGCTCGGTCACCGGGGATGTCAGCGAGATAACTATGGCAAATCGGCGTATCGAAAATATATGTTTTAATGCAAGCGACGGTACCTACGCCGGTTTAAGCGGCTCGGATTCGCCCCAATTTGTAATAACATTTGCACATGATGTCGCAAATCCACAAACAATCAAGGTGAAAATGGGTACTGTGAGCGGACTGGATGGTTTGACACAATTCAAAGGGATTTCCACCGCGGCAGCAAGAGAACAGGATGGATATGAAGCCGGTAGGTTTTCAACCGTTTCAGTTAATAATGAGGGTGTGATTATCGGTGGCTTCTCCAACGGCATCGAGAAGAACATCGCCAGATTGCGGGTAGCATTATTTCAAAATGCATCGGGGCTGGAGAGTATCGGCGGGGGATATTTCGTTCCTTCAGCCAACTCGGGCGATGCGGTGGCGGCCCGTGCCATGACGGATGGTGCCGGCACCGTTCACGGCGGCGCACTGGAAAAATCCAACGCCGATGTGGCAACAGAGTTCGTTAATATGATTCAAGCTCAGAACGGTTTCCAGGCCAATGCAAGGACCATTAGTGTCGCCAATGAAATATTACGAGAAATGAGTAATCTTTTTAGATAGTAATTGCGGATCGGAACTTATTTTACAAGTTTAAGATGATAACAGCACAACTAATGACAACAGTGTTCAACGCCATTATTTTGGGATTCCCGGCTCTTACGCCCCAACAGCGGTGGAGGTCTGCAAGTGACCCCTTCAGCACCGGCTTTATAACTGAGCGATGGTTTCTCCTGACCTTAGCAACTGTTGGAATCATATTATGCGTGCTGCTGTTAGTTGTCAGCCGCAATCGTACAGCACAGCAACGCCGGATGGTTATTCAGTTATTTGATGAGTATGCCGATAAAATTGGCCTGAACGCTCGGGAGCGTCAGCTACTGTTGAGTATAGCAACTAAAGCAGGTCTGAAGCAAAGCGAAACGATTTTTACCACGAGCAGCGCTTTTGAACGCGGAGCTGCCATAATAACAGAAGAAAGCATCGCCCGAAAGCAAACAACTTCGCAAATCGAACAGTTGAAAGCCGAGCTGTTTTTCCTGCGTGAAAAGCTCGGTTTTCAGAGACGAACTCCGGTTTCCATAGGACTGTCAACGAAACCAAAGAGATTGAACAGCAGGCAGATTCCCACAGGCAAGAAAATTTACATGGTACGCCGAACGAGCCATACCCCAGAAACTATCGAGTCAACCGTAATAGAGAATAATGACGTAGAGCTGATGGTCCAATTGACAAAGCCTGTAACAATTATTTTCGGTGAGGTTTGGTGTGCCCGTTATTATTTTGGCGCGTCGGTTTGGGAGTTTGATACTTCAGTAATCAGCTGCAACGGTGACAAATTGGTTTTAAATCACAGTGATGAACTGCGTTTTGTTAATCGCCGGCGTTTTTTGCGTGTTCCTGTCAACAAACCAGCCTTTGTCGCACACTTTCCATTTTCAAGAACGGCTGTTAGCCCCGGCAGCAAAAGTATGAAGAGTTTCAGAATATATCGAAATTCAACAAGCCCTTCGGACAGTTCCTGGGGCCCGCCGGAATTTATACCGGCAGTTGTTACTGAGCTGGCCGGTCCCGGCTTGTGTATAGAGGCCTCGCTGAAATTACAAGTAGGTGACAGGGTGCTGGTTGTGTTTAAGCTGGATGAAGAAGAGAACCAGGATTCGACTCGCCAGAAGCTTGAAGGCGTCAAGACCGCAACGCCAAAAATAGTAGAAGATATCGGAGAGGTTCGACACATCAAAGCTATACAAAATGGTTTTTCGATAGCGGTTGAATTGATAGGTTTAAGCGACACAGACGTTAGCGAGCTGATTCGCGCTACCAATGCAGCATCCCTAAGAACCATGCCTGAAAGTCAAGATGTCAGGGCTTCGGAAAATGTAAAGGAAGGCGCTGCGGAACCTGCGGTTGCGCAAGGAGTTTAGGATGTCAGAAGTTACAGCTCAAATTAGTGCAAGCACCGACGCGTTAATGCAGGAATTTGATATAATCGCGCACAATCTGGCCAATGTAAGCACGGTCGGATATAAGCGTATGTGCAACGCTTTTTCAAAATCACTCGAGGCACAGGGGACGGGGCTGCAAACATATTCTCCCGGGGAGATTGATTTGACTTCCGCATTCGATTTTTCTCAGGGCAGCATTGTCGAGACAGGTCGGCCGCTGGATTTTGCACTGTACGGCAAGGGTTTCTTTGTGATAGAGACACCCGAAGGTCCGCTTTATACCCGGAACGGTGCATTCCTTACAAATCAAAACGGCCAAATTGTGGATTCTTCAGGAAGGATTGTAGCAGGCACAGCCGGGCCGATCACAATACCGAGCGGCGTGGCACTCTCGCAGCTAAATATTACAAGTGACGGCAGCATCAGTACCGGTGAGACGGCTATAGGGAAATTCAGATTGGTTGATTTCCAGGACAACGAAAACAAGCTTGTGCCGGCCGGCGAGAACTGCTACCAGATGCCGGACCCTGATGTAACGAGCATTGCAGCCGAACATATAGTTGTAAAAAAGGGCTATCAGGAGGCATCCAACGTCAAGATGATCGACGAATTAGTGGACATGCTAATGGTGGCCAGACTTTACGAAGCGAATATGAAGTCAGTCACGGCCCAACAGGAAGCAACCAGTAGTATTTTAAGTGTAGCTATGGCTTAGGGGCACCAAAGCACACTTTTGAATTTGTGGACGATTAAATAAGGAGTACAATATTATGTTAAGAGCATTTTCCACTGCGGCGACGGGCATGAGTGCCCAGCAGATGATGGTGGACGTGATCGCCAATAATCTTGCCAATATTAACACTACGGGTTTCAAGCGAAGCCAGATCAATTTCCAGGATTTGCTCTATGTCACTTTGCAGGAACCCGGCACGGAAGTGTCTTCGGGTATAAATTCTCCCGGTGGCCTGGAAATAGGCAGCGGCGTCCGCGCAGCATCTACAATAAAAGTTTATACACCAGGTGAGCTTCAGAATACGGGCCGTAATCTTGATATAGCAATTTCAGGCGAGGGCTTCTTTCAGGTAAGCCTGCCAAACGGTGACATAGGGTATACCCGCGACGGCTCACTGCAAATAAACGCCAACGGGGAGTTAGTTACGACGACCGGATACATCTTAGAGCCGGCGGTCACTGTTCCAACAGATGCGGTCGCGATAAGTATCGGAAAAGATGGAGGCGTCAACGTTACCGATTCTGCGGGAACGCAGTCGGTTGTGGGTAATCTTCAATTGGCCCGATTTCCTAATCCGTCGGGTTTGGCGAGTGAAGGAGATAACCTGCTGGCAGAGACCCCCGCCAGCGGTACGCCTACGACCGGAACGGCGGGAGATTCGGGATTCGGCTCTATTCAATCAGGATTTCTGGAAAAATCAAACGTCCAGATGGTAACTGAGCTGGTCAATCTTATAACCGCCCAGCGAGCATACGAAATAAACTCGCGTGCGATAAGGGCAGGCGACGATATGCTTCGAACGGCAAACGAAATTGTCAGATAAGGAACCATCATGAGCAGAAGAAAAAGCACAAGAGCACAGGAGCATAAGATGATAGTGACACTTGTGGCCTGTGCGCTTATGAGCTGTGTACTTTTTTGCCGGGTATCAGCGAATACCGAAGCCAACGACTTGCAGAAAGACAGCGTTCTAAAGCTCTACCTGCCGAGAGAGGTCACCATCAAGGACGATACTATCAGCCTGGGTGAAGTCAGCATAATAGGGAGCAATCCGGGTAAAGATGGACTTGCAGTTAGGGCAATCAAAATTCTGCTGGGTCGTATTACCATGCCGGGCCAGGAAATCGTCATCGACAGGTCGATGATCCTGAGCAGATTGGCCTGCAATGGAATCCCGGCATCAAAAGTGACATTAACCGGTGCAGAAAAAATAACGGTAAGGCGACAGCAGAAAATTATCAAAAGCGGCGAATTCGTTGAGCTGGCAAGCGCGTTTCTGAAAAAGACCCCCCCTGCCGGCTCTGTTTGTGAATGGGAGGCGATACGGGCACCAAAGGATTTGGTCATCCCGGAAAAGAGCGAGGATATAAAGCTGGTTCCAAGGTTTGCGAAAGACGCCGGAAAGAACCAGGCCGAAGTCGAGATTGTTGTTTTCGGGGACGGCAAGGCGATTGGCAAGTATGAGGTCACCTTCCGCTTAAAATACAAATGCCACAGGGTAGTGACGCTGGTTGACATTCCTGCAGGTGCGGTTATCAGCTCTAAGAATGTCAAGATAGAAAACGCCATATCAAGCCATCCGGAGGCTGTCGACTGGAAGCCGCCCTATGGCCTTATCGCCAAACGCCCGCTTCCGGCAAACACCGTGCTTGGGCCGCATATGTTTGGCCCTGTCAAGCCTGCAGTTATTGTCGGGCGAAATCAGAATGTTGTTATTCGAATTGAAAGACCACCGCTTCTTGTTACGGCTATCGGAAAAACCATGCAGGAAGGGCGCACCGGTGAATATATAAAGGTGCGAAACCTGAACTCACAACGAATAATCTTAGCCAGGGTCAAGGAAGACGGGACCGTGGAACCGGTTTTCTAAAAATTGCCACGAAGGCACGAAGAAATTAACAAAAGGGGAAACAATGAACAATAGAACATGCTTAGTATTTATCTTAACGGTTTTTCTGCTCTGCTCTGCTTTGCCAATGGGGAACTTACAAGCAGATTCAATCTGGCGTAAGCGAGGCAAGGACATGCGGGAATTATACACCGACGATGTGGCCCGTAACATAGGGGACATCCTGACCATTAAGATTAGTGAAAACAGCAAGGTGGACAACAAGGCCAAAAGAGATTTGAAAAAGGAAACCGACAAATCAACGGCCTTTAACGGAGAGCTTGGAATCACAACGCCAAATTATAATATTCTACCCCGCATGCCTGGTTTTAATATGTCGGCCGAATCCACTAATGAGTTGAAAAGCAAGGCTGATTTCAAAGACGAACGCAAGTTTGTGGATAGTGTCACTGTTGTTGTAGTGGATATCCTGCCTAATCGCAACCTTGTGGTAATGGGGACGCGTCACCGTAACATTGCAGGTGATATGCAAACCATTGAATTAAGCGGTATAGTCAGGCCGAGCGATATTGAGTTCGATAACACGGTCAAGAGCGAACAGGTCGCAGACTTTCGTATTGTGAC
>JAOUFU010000400.1 GCA_029858035.1 Phycisphaerae bacterium | reverse complement strand
TTTTCTCTTCTTCCTCTTCGCCTGCTGTATCTTGTGCCAACTTGCGCAAATAATCAGCTTCTTCCTCAGTTTTAACCTCCTCTGTAGGGGCTTCAGCTGGGCGGAGCTTCTCAATTTCTTCTTTCAAAGCTTTGATTTCATTTTCGTGCTCGCTTTTCATTCCACTCATTTGCCGCTGCAGTTCGAGAATCTGCTCCTTGAGTTCCGCAAGCTCTGCATTTTTAGTTTCCTCATTCTGGGCAAGACCCAAACCGGGAAAACCTATCAAAGCGAAGAAGAAAATAATGCAAACTATTTGTTTAACTTGCATGTTTAAATCCTCTTTTTGATAACTGACATATCAGCCAGAGCATCAAACGGCCTCTTCATTTTGGCGTCCGTTATTATGAACTGTCTATGTCAGAACTTATTTACTAAGAGTTTAAATGAATATTGATACTTTGTGCCCACATTAGGAAGTGGAGGTCAACGGAGGGGCACGTAAGAGGATTGAATAAGACCACTCGTGATGATTTGCAATCGTAAAATGCTGTATGGGTTGACAAGCAATCGGACTTGTTACGCTGAGAAGGGGTAATCCATAATCAGCTTCAATCGACTTGAAACCAGCCGTGAATATACACGCCAGGCAATGTCCACTTGAGGTTGGAACATTTGTTTTGCCTTTATTTAATGCGCTAAGAACACAATCGTCACTGTGAAATAGACAGGTTGCAGAAGATATAATCAGACAAGAGAGCATAACTATAATCGATGTCGCTTGCCTGGTTTTCATCTGTTTTCTCCAAAAAGCGGACATTTTTAATTAGCTCCGCTTAGTTCTCTTATAATATCCAAAATCTCATGCCTTCTTAATTTATACACGTTCAGCTTATTCTGTCAACGTTTTTTACTCAAATACGGCCAAAATTATCCTTTGATATAGTGCTTAAAAAAGAAGCCAATATCTTTGATTTTTGCCGTTTACATTGCCAATAAAGACTGAGATTTCGCTTAAATATGCCTTAACCTTACGGTTACTATTACAATAGATTTTTCAACAGGCTTTCCTATCCACTACATTTGATTGAAAACCTGACGAAGTCGCCAGCGTTGTTTGCGCACTTCAAGATTCATTATCGTGAAGATTTGAACAGGTAGTAACTCGAACTAAGGATCCTCGAGGATGGATTTCATCGAAGTATACCTTAAACCTTTTTGGGCTCTTGTACTTGCCTACAGCGCGTCTGGGTACATATATATCCGAAGACTTAGCCTCGTCTAACACGGTTCTTTCAGGTGAGAGTACTATAACATGGACGTGTGTCTTAATAGCTAAACCGACACTGTCGTTTCGTCTTAGTACGCCGTTGATAATGAAACCATCATTGTCTTTGTACGCGTCGCACCAGGGAATATAGACTTTCCCCGACGAGTGTTTTTCTATAGTAAGAACTTTGCTATCTACGAGATCTATTCGATTCCCAGCACATCCAGAGATAAAACCAGCCATCACGATAAGACTTACACAGACTACCGAGATCAGTACTTTTCTTCTCATGGCAAAATATCCTTTAAAGGGATGACAAAAGTCACAAAGAGATGCATAACAGCCACCGTAAGCTGTACCTTCTTACGATCTTTGGATCGCTTTTTCATAAGTGCAAACGATTTTTTTAACTCGCATATTTTAACCCTCTTTTTTAATGACTGACATATCAGCCAGAGCATCAAACGGTCCTTTTTTTGAGCGGCCGCTTTTTTCGCTGGCTATGCCAGGTCTTATTTCTTAGAGTTAAAATGAATGTAGATACTCTGTGCCCACATTAGGAAGTGGAAGTTAACGGAGGGGCACGTAAGAGGATTGAATAAAACCATTCATGATGATCTAAAACAGTAAAATGACGTGCCGGTTGACAGATAACCGGATTCTCAGCGTCGAGCAGTGGCAATTCATGATCTACCTCGGCCGAGTTGAAACTAGCTGAGAACATACAAGCCGGACACGGCTCCTTAGAGGATAGAGCATCGGCAGTGCCCGCTCTTATTGTACTAAGAGCACAGTTTTCATTATGGAAAAGACCGATTGCGGAGGTTATAATCATATAAAAGACTAAAACCGCAATGGATGTTGCCTGTCGGGTCTTCACCTGTTTTTTCCAAAAAGCGAACATTTTCTAATTAGCTCCGCTTAGTTCTCTTATCATATTTAAAAACCTTTGCCTTTTGAATATATACACGTTCAGCTTATTCTGTCAACGTTTTTTTACTCAAATACGGCCAAAATTATCCTTTGATATAGTGCTTAAAAAAGAAGCCAATAAGCTCTATACTATCAAAATACGGTTCATTTGTCACGCACTACTTGGGAAATCCGGGATAAGACTGTATTGTTTGGACTATCCTTACACGTTTTTCAATCATAGGATGCTGTGTCGTGTAATATGTTCCTTAGATCCTATTCTTTTACCTTGGAAGACCTAATCCGCTCGATTTGGAACAATTCACTCTCTTTCATGATGCTGCATTGCCTTGAAAGTTCTTCCAGCTCGTGTACTGTACGTTTCTCTATGCGCTTGAGGTAATCGGGCTTCGGTTTTAAGATCAAGACAGGACCTGTGCCGTCCTTGCGGCGGACAGCGACATAAATAAGGTCGATCGACATAACCTCAGCCAGGTGAATATCGAGCCGCCCAATACTGTTACCTGTGCCGAGGACCAGGCCATCTACCATGCACGAATACGGAGTCTCCATGGGAATATAGCAAATGATATCAAGATCGTGCCTGCCCCACTTTGTATCGAACTCACGCAAGGCCGCCTGGCCAATCCGCCACCCCAATACGTTCCTGGGTCCAACATGGCCGTGCATACTTTTGATTGCACCCCACCAATCATCGGGTGCATGTCCTTCGTTCCAGGGATTCTCCCCGGGAGTGGAGCGGACGGGCCCTTCTGATTTATGTCCGATGGAGACATGGTGATCCTGATCAGCCAAAACAGCAACGATACCCAGGCTACAAACGCCCAGGACAATGATACGTAAGTAGACTCTTTTCATAATTCTATTCCTCAGGTAGACTTCAGTAGGTATTCATAACATAACGTTATCATTTACTTTCAAACGAACCAATCTGTCGACCATTTACCAACCGCATCCGTGTAAGTATGCCTTCGCCGGTTTTGGGCGAATACCAAAAACGTTTTGAAACAGGGAAACCCTCCTTAAGAGGAAAATCCTTTTCCTCAAGACTTTGCAGATCATACCTCGGCCCTAAACTGAAAAGCACCCATGTCACAGGCGATATCTCAAAGTCATTATACTTGATCAAATTTTCCCCTTCGTAGGACGGAAAGCCTTCAGGTATATATAAGTGTTGATTGCCGAACGGCGCGCCCAAGTAATCATACTTCGGGCCAACAGCGATATATTTGTAAGCACATCCTTCATTGTATTTATCTTCGATTTTGGCAAAACGGACCTTGCCTATTTCACCTTTAGGCAGGTAACCCGAATCAACCAGTTCCTGGGGCAGTGCATAAGTATGCTCGCGCGCCCATGGATTACAATCCGCGCGAGTAGGTGGATATCGGTCCTCATTTTCCATTGCATAAGCTTCAAGAGCTAAGCCGATGCCATGGAGTTCACCATTGACAACCACCATCTTTGCCTGTTCGCGGGCCTGATATAATGCAGGCATCGATATCGCCATCAGCAACGAAATAATAGCGATCACCATGAGCAATTCGATTAGCGTGAAACCACTCTTCATAAGAGAAAGCCTATATAAAACAGTGTCTCTGCCTACTATTTGCTTAGGATGAGACTTTTAACTTCCAGTTCCACCGCAACCACCAGAGCCGGGAACACACTTGAGCCAGTTGTCAACCAGCCATGCAAAATCGAACATATCAACTTTACCATCTTTATTAATCTCTCCAGGCAGATTGTACCTGCCATATGCTCGGTCTGTGAGTACCCGGCCGTTGCCATCATAATTCATTACCCAAATCCTGTAGCCGTCATTGCAGACCATATAAGCGGAGCTTTCCTGGTCGAAGATGCCGATAACATCAAAAGGTTCCGTTAAATTATTCGAACCTGGCTGAATCCCCCAGCCGATGCCCAACTTCACTGGAAATGTCTTTTGCCCATCGGTTATTTCCATCTCTGCATCAGGGCCCCAGGAATTTGAATCCACAAAACTCACATTGTTGAGCTTAACGAGGCGCCCCTGATAGTATTCGCAACCGGTAAGCTGGCTGGAGTCAAAAATGAAATTGTCGTTACCATCTTTTACATCATCAAGCGTTATGACCTCCGGCTGCGGAAGGCCAACTCCAGCCTCTACCAATTCAATAGTTAGGTCATTATATGGATCCGTACTATGACGTTCGTTAATATTTG
>JAOUFU010000398.1 GCA_029858035.1 Phycisphaerae bacterium | reverse complement strand
TGAGCTTCTGCGCACCTTGGCACCGCTGATATCCAGCCCGTTTTGCCGGGCCAGGCCTTTTAACTTTTCTACCATTTCCTTGTCAATTGAACTTGCCGGCATTCTTTCGTTCCTTGTTAGTTATCTTGTGTAGGGTGGGCTTTAGCCCACCATTTTTCTCGTTCGTTATCTCTATTACCAGAAAATAATGTAAAGAATTATTGTTAGAAGTGTCACGAACAAGCCGAAGTACACAGAACCCTTAGACCAGTTCAGCTCAATCTTCGTCTGCTCAGGCAGAGTGATTTGTTCCTTCATTGGCTTAAACAATGTCACTAAAAGCAGAACAGCCGCAATAGCGCCTACTGTGATTCCCATACGATTCAGGAATGCCATATCACTCCAGCCGAAGAACAAAATCCCGTAGATAATCGGGCTAAGAATCAGACCCAGGACTCCGCAATACCTTGGCGTCCTTTTCACAAACAATCCGAACAGGAAAATCGTCAGCACGCCAGGTGATATGAATCCCTGGAACTCTTGAATGTAAGCGAAAGCGCCCTTGAATCTCGGATTTGCCAAAAGCGGCGCGATTAGACACCCGACGAACACCCCGATCGGTACGCAACAACGGCCTACCCACACTAACACGTTCTGTGCTGCCTTCTTATTGAACCATTCCCTGTAAATATCCATCGTAAAGATTGTCGAAGCTGCGTTCAGCATCGAAGCCAGAGAACTGATTACTGCCCCCATCAACGCGGCTAATACAAATCCCCGAAGGCCGGTTGGAGTCAGGTAACGAATCAACAATGGAAACGCCCCATCGTAGTCATAACCGACTAATTCCTGCCGGACTTCAATATCCGGGTGACTCTCGTCTACGCCTTTGAGTAATTCTCCGTTTACTGCGCTTAGGTCCTCTCCCGCCGGTGCAGTCTTACCCAGCACTTCTGCATTGAATAACAGCACCTCTGCAGCAAGCTTCGGCTCCAGCTTGGCAAAATCGCCATCGAATGGAATAACCATCCCCGCTTCAGCCGGTGTGGTCTTGACCTGGGCAAATGCCTCTAACACGGGCTTGTTCAACGACTCCAGGTTCATCGCGTTCTCCTGCATCTTCCCCGCATATAATGTGAACGCAATTATCCCCGGAATGCACACAATAAAAGGTATAATCAGCTTCAGAAATGCCGCAAAAACCACACCCCTTTGACCTTCACGCAAAGAGTGGGCTCCGAGCGTTCTCTGCATAATATATTGGTTCAAACCCCAGTAATAGAAGTTTGGTATCCAGATCCCCAACAGCAACGCCGTCCAGGGAAGAAATGTGCTCGTTCGAGGCAGCACCATGTGCATACTGCTTTTTTTAAGAGCAGCGAACTTCTCACCGAAAGCTGCACCCTCGCCCAAACCTAATGATTTAGTCACCGCTGCAACATTAATCCCCTCGAACCTCCCCGGATCGTCCAGAGCCATAAACGTAAGCACCATTATCACCGCGCCGCCGACTATCAGTGCCGATCCCTGAATCAGGTCTGCCCACGCGCAGGCCTTCAGCCCTCCCGCCGCAACATATATCCCCGCCAGTATACCGACAAACCACGAGAGCGTCGTGATGTTGATAGGTATTCCCATCAACTCTTCTCTAAACAACGGATTCAGCGCCTTGGCCCCGAGATATATCACTGTTGGGATGGTTACTCCCAAATAAATAATCACCATCAAAAGAGACATCACTAATCGGGATGTGTGATTGAAACGGTACTCTAAGTACTCAGGTATCGTGAAAATACCGCTCTTGAGAAACTTCGGCAAAAAGAAAAACGCCACCACAACCAGTGTTATCGCGGCGACCCATTCATAGCTCGCCACCGCCAATCCAATCGAGCCCTTGGCCGCCTGTCCGGACATTCCAACAAACTGTTCGGCGGAGATGTTTGCCGCGATTAGTGAGAATCCGATCAACCACCATTTCAGGCCGCGACCCGCCAGAAAATAATCCTCGCTGGTTTTTTCTTTACGGCTCTTGAACAAACCTACGGAAATTACACAAACGAAGAATACCGCCAATATCCCAATGTCTAAGCCACTTAATTCCATAATCAATCCCTTTCTTTCTTCTTGCTTTACTTCTCTGTTCTCTCACTAAGGTTTCATTTTTGATTCACTGCATTGCGGTTTCCTTGCTCAACTCAATATCACTGCATTGCCTGCCATTATAGCTTCTCTATCTTCAATCGCAAGAAGATAGAAACCTATAAATGCGCGACCCTCCCGAAAAATACACTCATATATCCCGGATAATTCTCCAGATTCCACAATTAATAGTTATAGTGCTGCCCGGTGTGGTCGATAGCATGGTTAGCATCAATGACGCGATAGAAGAAACGGATTTATTGAATTCTGATAATAAACGCTTTCCAGAGCTTTTAACGGGGGGATTGGAAGCTGTTAAATGGCTGAAAATCCTGCGAAAACAATGGAGGGAAAGCACATTGGGGCAGGTGTTAGCAGTGACTGTGCAACTCAGGTTATCGGTCTTGACCTTAATATCCTTGGCAAAAAGGTAAATTTTAGTATTGCTGTCAGCAAAGGCCAGGCGACACTCGCCGACATCGTCCCGCTGGCACGTATGATTAGCACAAAAATTACAGACATCGTAGTTGAAAGCGTATGCAGCAATGGAGATCACATCCCATGCCGCAAAGGTTGTGCAACATGTTGCAGTCATTACCTTGTGCCGCTCTCGGTTCCGGAAGTATTTCGGTTAAAAGAGGAGATTTCACACGCTCCGCGCTCTCAGCGTGAATCAATATGGCAGGCATGTCTTCTTACAACCAGGCGTATCTTTAGTAAAAGACCACCAAAACTATTGATGGACCAGACAGACGGGCCGTCCCTGGTCGGTCCGGTTGACCTGGAGCGGGTGTCCGATTGGTATAAAAATTTAAAGCTGCCATGTCCTTTTCTCCACAAAGGCTTATGTACCATTTATGACCAGAGGCCGCTGGCGTGCAGAGAGCATTTTATAAAGGGCTCTGCCGAGGCATGCAAGGGCGAGCGCGACGTCGCAGAAGTCCTCCGATTGCCCGTGCAAATGCCCAATGCCCTTGCTCAATTGGCCCAGGATTTTGAAGACACCGCACTCGAAGCGGTTTTATTGCCGTTAGTGTTCTTATGGTGTGAGCAAAATCGACCGCGGGCAAACAAGACCTGGCCTGCCGCGATGATGGTAAAGCGGTTTCTTGAGATTGTAAAGGAGATGGCCTCGAAGAATTATACAGAGGTCGTTGTGTAAACAAAGATAACTGCATGTTTTTAAATTACGAACCTGACAGTAGCCCGAGCTGAAATCCCCTGACTAAAACTCCTCTTTACTCAGCTTTGCAATGCCTCAAGCGTATCCATCACTACTGGAATGTATGTGTAAGCCGGCCCTCCACCCATCATTACCGCTACCGAAGCCGCTTCAAGAATCTGTTCTTTGGTCGCACCTGCGTCAAGACAATTTTCCACGTGGCCTCTGATACAAGGCACACAGCACTTAGCAACACCAATACCAAGAGCAACAAGCTCTTTTTCTCGCACCGACAATGCCCCGTCCTTCATAACTTTATGAAACAGCCCTGCAAAACCGTTGACTGTATCGGGAATTTGCTCTTTCATTTTTGCCAAGTCATTTTTGAACTTTTCAAAAAATTCCTTTGTATCATTTCCCATAACAGGTCCTTTCTCAAAAATGCGTTTAAGTTCTCTTAAACGCATCCGGCAGTGATTCGATTATATCGGTAGTCATTAAGCTGACCTGGCCCACCTTTTCCGCTGCAATGTCACCTGCTAAACCGTGAATGTAAACGCCTAAGACTGTAGCGTCAAAGTTATTTAAGCCCTGTCCCGCCAAAGCGGTTATGGCTCCCGTTAAAACGTCACCGGCTCCGGCTGTCGCCATACCCGGATTGCCCGTTTGATTGACATATACTTTTCCCCCATCGGTAACGACTGTCCCTGCACCTTTAAGGGCAACCACAGTTTTCGTCTGCTGTGCTAATTGCGCTGCCTGTTCTTGGCGATCACTTGGAAGTTGTTCCCTGAAAAGCACCGACCATAATCTTTTCATCTCGCCCGGATGGGGCGTCAAAATCAGTTCTGCTTTCAGCTTGGCAGGCCAGTCTTTCATCCTGGCCAGGTTATTTAAGCCATCGGCATCTATAATAAGCCGAAGCCCCTCATGTTCGAGCAGACTCTGGAGCACTGATTGAAGCCCGCCGCTGACGCCAACACCTGGTCCGAACGCCAACACATCATTGTCATCGACCGCATCGAGTATAGTATTGACCGCCTTGGCCGATATGCGCCCGATGCTGTCTTCGGCTAAGGCGATAGTTGTAAACGATGGCTCGATTGACGC
>JAOUFU010000399.1 GCA_029858035.1 Phycisphaerae bacterium | reverse complement strand
GGCGAGGCGGTCGAGCAAATAGACTTTGCCCTTTGTTATTGCCCCCCCGCCGTAGCCGGGGCCCAGGTCAAACGTCCAGAGGACCTTCGGGCCTTCGGCCGGCCAGGACCTAAGGAGGCCCTTTTCGTCAGATGTGGCGTTGCGATTAGGGCCAAGATATTGCGGCCAATCGGCCCAAACGTCACAAACTCCAAGCATTACTAACAGAACTAACAGCAAAACAGACCTTTTCATACTCTTTACTCCTAAAATGTCATCAATTTGGCGTCTGGGATTCGAGACTTCTGCAAGAGACGCCCTAAGCCTATTAATGGCAGGTATGATACCGAAAAGGGCCATGAATTTCAACCGTCGTAAACACGTTATTTCAGGCATCTGGGCTGGGGGATTGTAAAATTGGGTTCGTTTGGGTTTGAATTGGCTTTGATTGGCTTTAATTGGGTTTGAATTGGCTTTGATTGGCTTTGATTGGCTTTGAATTGGCTTTGTTTTCCCAATTGACCAAGTGTCCATTTGTACATAATCCTTTGTTAATACTTCATTTACGTTCAACTTGACTTTTTGGAAATTGGCTTTGTTTTGCATAAAAAGTTTATAATTTCGTACGTAATCTTTCGTACTTCGTATTTCGTATAGCGTATTTCGGATAGAACCTCGTATAGCGGATAGCGTACTGCGTATAGCGTATTTCACGGTTATTCACCATTCATTAAGGAATAAATTTGACTTGGGCGGCTGCCCTACTCGTGCGGTTCTCCGCTATTCTGCCATTCCTATGGCGGTTTACGTTTGCCTGCCGGCCCCTAAGGGGCAGGCAAACATATTGGTATGTTAACAGATTATCAAACAATAGTAAACAAAAAAAATGAAAAAAATGCACTTTTTTTGGCCGCTCTGATTGTGCAGGCGGACACCTTTAATTACCCTTTTGACAGAAAGAAACCCTCAAAAGACCGATTTCATCTCTTGAGGATTCGATTAAGGAACTTCTAACGGCTGAGCTGGGCTGCTACCGGATTTGACACTGCGCCCAACAATCAAGGATCCGACACATAACCAAAACAGCCAACAACGGGACTCTCGATTAGGCGGTCAGCTCCAGCGATTTGTTGGGCAGTGAAACAGACCTGCCTCAAACAATGATGTGAATAGACATTAAAGGCATTGTGACCGGGATCTCACCACATTGAAAACACAAACTAGCGGTCCCGAAGCTCCAATTCGAACAATACGGCCGTTCGCCTTGCTCCCTCCTTTCGCATGTTGATATAGCCGAGCGCTGATTCAGAACAGGTCTTGCACACAGGTTCACATTGAATTTCCGCGCTTCCCGATGCGCCATCATACACGACAACAAAGAAATCATCGCTGCGCCTACGACACCATGAGCACTTTTTCAGCTGTAGTCCTGGCACATAGTAGGCTCCTTCCCATTCTTTGAATTCAACTTCCCCTGCTTCGGCAAACGCAACGATAGCATCTTGGTTGAAAGGCTTATCTTTGTGTGTTCTTGCTCGACATCGTTGGATTCGTCTTTGCTTTGGACCATAGTAGAAAAGGCCATAAAACTTGCCCTCTATCAACAGGCCACACACAGCGTTTGACAGATTCCATTGAACCTCCAATTCCTCAACGGGTGCATCAAACCCAAACGGAAAACCCCAAAAACACATCGGCGGTTCGCTTCGGCCTATTTGAGCGTAAAATTGAGGCGCTAGAGCACTTGGCCCCGAAATTCGCAAAGCCCAGTCTCCTGTTGGAGAAACACCTCGATACACAATGTCTCTTTCCATCTTGCATCACCCTTGAATGCCTATCAAGACCAACGCATCTTTTGCTCTGAACCGAAATGCGATTTTGCGCCGCCCAACAATGTTTATATGGTTTCCGTATAAAAGGGCAAATAACGTTTGTCTCGCAGCATAAGAGGCCAGCAAGCAAATCGTGATTCGGTCGTTAACCGCTACTGGAAATATATGCTGCAGAAGTCAGATTTACAAGAAAAATTATTCTTTTTTTCCAGAAGATACATTCACTCATATTTAGGGATTTGTCATATGCAGGAGGTAAGAATTATCGGGACAAATACCTTACGGCATTGAGATTTGGGTGCCGGCTGATATCGTCGGCTGCCACCACTTAGAGCGCCAATACGCACGGTCGGTCGCGTACACATCGATGGGGGCAGCTTCAGGCAGGTCGTTCGGCAGGATGCCGTAGCGCTTCATTTCGCGGACGTAGCCCGGCGTGGGACGAAAGCCGGGCATATCGAACCGCTTGATTTCCTCGAGCCAGCGCCTGCCATCACGACACATAGCAAGTATTTTTCGATAGTCCTGATCGCTTGTATCGGCGAAAACGGTCACGGATTCACCGAGACGGCCGTTGGGGCCCCGCTTCCTGCAGAGGTCGTATCCGCCCGCCTCGGCGGCCAGCGGTGCCAGCAGGATCAGCGATTTGCCGGGGCGAGAGAGATTGAACATATAGTGTCGCGAGAATCGCACACGGATGTCATTAAAGTCGGGATTCGACAGCACGAGGTCCAGATTGTCGGACAGATACTTCGGCATTGGCAGCGATTTATTATGACAGCTCGTGCAGCGCCGCCGAATGGCCTCGGCGGCGGCGATGGAACTGGGCCATTTGCGGTCGCTCGTGTCGAGAACGCTCTTGGGAAAACCGCCAATCATTCCTGTACCCAGCGCTGCGTATGTACCGGGATACGGAGCGGCCGACTCTATCCAATAGCGGACCATGTCCTGTTCGTGGGTGGTAAGTTTGGCATCGTAGTGGCTGCCGTCGAGCATCTTCATTAAAGGGCTGGCGGAAGTACCCACCGAGCGGGGAGGCAGGTTGGTCCTGAGGCGGTCGCGACCATCTGAAAACAGTTGTCGAGCGGTAAGCGTGTAGTAGCTGTGGGAATAGATTGGCCCATGGTCGCCGGTAAGGATTACGCCGCCGGCGCGCTGGTCGTAGTCGTGGCACGCCAGGCAGTGCATGTTTAGTATCGGTTGAATATCGCGAGGATAATCAAAGACCTCAGGGATACCTACCAGAGGGGTGATTCGACTTGGCGGCCGCTTGAGTGCCAGAAGGGTGCCTTCGGCCGGGGGGAATGGAGTTCTTTGCCGCTGCTCATGACAGCCGACGCAACTGGTTGTTTCGCCCGGCATGATAGTCAGGAAGCTGTGCATGCGTTTGACGGAATTATTATTTTCATCCAGAGCGACAAAAAACAGGCTCCTCATTGCGGGCAGCTCCATATAAGCGGAGCCATCGGACTCGATAGGAACAGTACCCAGGATGCGCTCGAGCGTGTATGTTCCTCCGAAGCTCATCGGCGGCATCTTACCGCTGTAATTGATTGGCTTGGGCAGGCTATCCAGCACGAGCAGCTTTTTGATTTCGCCCCGCTTGACACCATCCATCCTTCGTCCTGCATATACATCCTGGAGAATCAAACGCCCGCTCGCCTGCTGTGGATCGCTCCGGGTCGGGATTAACGGCTCCCTCGGTCGAGCCCTCAGGGGCCGAGGTTCATGACACTCGACACCCGCTTTAACAAGTTCGGACGGCAGGCGGTAAATCTGTCGGGTTTCGCCCCGCCTATTCATTGTTAACAATCGGGGACCCTGGGCCACCAGGAAACAATCCCGTGAGAGAGGATAAGGGTCGCGAAAATTTTGCCCTTTGCTCACCCTGCGGGCTGACGATAGTTCATCTGGGCCAGCTTTTGCCGTGACGATGGTAATTGCCCCTTCATGTTCCTTGCGGCCGTGCTCGGGTGAAAACACTACCAGGACCTCGTTGTCGCTGTCGGGAATCGGTTTGGCGTCAATCATCAGGGTCCCCGGGTGCTGGTTGCCGTAGAAAACCATCTGGCCCGTTCCATCGGGATTGGCCGTCCAGAGATGATGGAACGCAACGCGACTGCGGTCAACATACTCCCAGCGCTCATAAATCACCCGGCCGTCCGGAAGCGGCCACGGTGTGTTGTCATGCTCGATGTTGGCAGAAACCGGCCGGATGTTCGCTCCGTCGTCGTCGCAGATATATAAAATCGCCACCTGGCTGTACCAACAGGGAACCCAGCGATCACCGCGGCTTGAACAAAACATGATTTGTCCGCCGGATAGATAAGTCGGCTCAATATCGTCATAGGGGCCGGAGGTTAGCCGCCTGAGCCCGCCGCCGTCGACATTAATTTCGTAGAGATGGAAATAATCCGTGCCCTCCGGTCGATAAGAAAACAGGATTTTATCAGAATCGTAATGTACCTGGGGATCGCGAACGGAGCCGCCGCCGGCATCGAGTAATACAGTGAGTCGTCCACTGGCAAGATTCAATCTGCACAAACGCCCCTTACCACCATACAACTTTTTGTTTTCGT
>JAOUFU010000397.1 GCA_029858035.1 Phycisphaerae bacterium | reverse complement strand
TCCATCCGACCGGGCGCCGCAGGCCGTTATCGACAAGCTCTGCGAGGCCGCACAAGACGGACGAAATCACCGATACAGTGCATCAAGAGGCATCAAGGGGCTGCGCAAAGAAGTCGCAGCCAAGTACGAGCAAAAATGGAATGTAAAGCTGGACATGGAGACGGAGGTGCTGGCGTGCATCGGCTCAAAGGAAGGATTCAGCCATTTGTGCCTGGCGATGCTCGGGCCCGGGGACACCGCGATCGTGCCGGACCCAGCCTTCCCGATTCATAATTATGCCGTGGCGTTGGCCGGCGCCAACGTGATATCAGTTCCCCTGGGCTGCGACCAAAAGTTTATCGATAACATCGCGATGGTCTGCGAGAACCTGTATCCGAAGCCAAAGCTGCTGATACTCAATTACCCCCACAACCCGACGGCGATGACGGTGGATGAGGGCTTTTTTGAGCCGGTTGTCGATTTGGCAAAGCGATTCGGCATAGCCGTGATTCACGATTTTGCCTATGGCGAAACATGCTTCGACGGGTATAAAGCTCCGAGTTTTCTTTCTGTAAAAGGTGCGAAAGACATCGGCGTCGAATTTATCACGATGAGCAAGCCGTACAACATGGCGGGTTTTCGCATCGGTTTTGCGGCCGGTAACAAGGATATGCTCGATTACCTTGCGACAATAAAAGGGTACTACGACTACGGAATTTTTCAGGCCGTACAGATAGCGGGAATCATCGCGCTGCGTGAATGTGAGGCCGAAATTGCCGTCCAGAACGAAAAGTACCAGTCCCGGCGGGACGTTGTCTGCGATGCTCTTGCAAGAATCGGCTGGGAGGTGGACAAGCCGCGGGCCTCAATGTTCGTATGGGCGAAAGTGCCCGCCGAACACCTTGGAGGTAAAGGTACTATTGATTACGCAGTGGACCTGATGGAACATGCAGAGGTTGCAATCGCGCCGGGCAGGGCATTCGGCGAGAACGGAGAAAATTATATGCGTATCGCTCTTGTGGAAAACGAACAGCGTCTACGCCAGGCGATACGCAATATCAGCAGATTCGTACAGCAAAAACCGATACGAAAAAAACCAACAAAGAAAAGCTAAGATAAGCTTCTAAACACCCCGAAAAGGAGAAAAACGGCACTTTTTATCGGGCCCGGATTGCAAAAAACGGCCTGTGAGAATACCGGCCGTGAAAAACAAACAGGCTAAAAGTTTTTTACTGTCGGTTGCGGTTCCTGCAAAAATTCCTAAAGTAAATATTACTCACTAAAATCACATATTAAACTGGGTTTACGTGATATTACAGGACTATTGGGGCTGGATTGCGCAGCAGCAGGCCATGAATACGAGAAAAACCTTGACTTTTCGGTGCAAATTTGGTTTAATTACTATTAACACTAAGTTTATCAACCTTGAGTTAAGCTGAATCATGTGCCATTAGTGTGGGCACGGGCAAAACGACAAAACTGGGGTGGAACGGATTCCTTCGGGACATAAAGGTTAATTGTTCGATGAATACTCACTTCTAAAAAACGGCCTTTTGAGTGTTCATGAGAAAGGGAAGGGATGAAGAGCAAAATGAAAAAAATCAGGTTCTTTTGTCTACTTGTAGCTGCAACAATATTTGTCCAGACTGCAGGTGCGACAACGATGACGATACTGCCGGAAAGCTCACACTACCAGGGTCGATCATATTTCCGCACTTTAACAGCAGATGGCATCCTCAGCGGCCGGGTTGAGTATGCCGTTTACGACAGTCTGGGGGGAAACGAGTTCGCACTAACCGGCGGAAGTGGTCAATACACCTATGTATACCAGATATTCAATGATGGGGACAATACGGCAACAGCATTGGAATATTTTTCCATAATGGGGATTGGTGAAGGGGCTATTTTTGACCAGGTAACTGATATTGGTACGGTAGACGATGGCAGCGGGGGGATAGATGCGACGGCTATGTATTTTGGTGTGCACGACGTTGACACCGGCCCGGACAATGCAGTATGGGAGTTTGAGGCAGATAATAATTTGGCGATAGATGCACACTCATTCTTTTTAATCATCAGCAGCAACTATGATTACACAACTGGCTCCTATAGCGTATTAAAAAGCACATCACCGTATGTCCCGCTTCCGAACGAGATGCACACCCCCGAGCCGGGCACGATAGCACTACTCGGAATCGGCGGCATGATGACGCTTTTGAGGCGAAGGAGGCATGTTTAGATAAGAGCGTGAGTGTTTGCACGGTCAAAGTTTAAAACAGGAGTGGGGGATGGTAAAGAGCCATTCAGGATATATTGGCAGTCAGAAGGTATTATTACTCGTGGTACTCGCGGGTGTTTTCTGCGGTCTGCCCAAGCCGATATATTGCCAAACAAATAGACCTGTCCTTTTGCTACAACAAATACCTGCCGATGCCGGAACAATAACTCCGGGGCCGGGAGTGCATTACCTTGAACAGGACACAATCGTTACTTTGACGGCGGTGCCACGACCAGGCTATCAATTCGTGTATTGGCTCGGCGATGTCGGTGACCCGCAATTAAACCGAACTACGGCGTATCTTGATGCTCCGAAAATCATTATCGCTATATTTGAAAGGGCCGAATTCGACCTTGAGGACATCTCAGAGGCAACACAGAGCATACCAGGTGGTCTGGCAGGCGGTCTAAGGGCCAGCGCCGCCGATTATTCCAGACAGGGATACAGAGGCGGAGGTGCCAGACGGCAAAGCGTAAGAAGACCACCGGCGAAACCTCCTGAACCCGAACCACTGCCGCCACCCGAGGTCCCCGTCCCGGTACCAGAGCCGACAACGCTGGTATTGTTGGCCGTTGGCAGTTATCTGGCCTTTGCAGGAAGGCGATCAAGGAAATAATCTGTAAAAAAGACCGGCGATAAAGCCCTGAAGTAAAAAGACGCCGGATAATGAAAATGTAACAGTTTGTTTAGAAACAGAAAAACGCCCCCCGCCCCCCTATAAGAAAAATTACGTCATCAAAACACCAGACGTCACCGGAATGTATGGCCGCATGTATCGGCCGTAATAAACTCCGATTCGGTTCTCGGGTATTTTCTGCAATTTAACGGACGGATCGTGTAAATTGAACAAAAAGATTTCCCGTCCTCTCCGTTTTTGAGAAATGGGCAGATATTAGGCAGTCTGCAGCAGGCGCTGCAACGAATACATTTGCCTTCGCGTGTCTTGGAAACAGACAGCACTGAGGTGCACGTTCTTTTTATCCTGGCAGACCAGGTATTTCTATTTTCATCAGCCATAAGCCGGTATTTCAATGAATAACATCAATAAAGTACTTCGACAAATATACCCTAATCCCATGAAAAACCAAGCGCGAAAATCAGCCGACGTAGAAAATTACGTAGGCCCAGTTGGCGGCAAAAAGTATAGCGGCGAGTAGCCAGACGATAACGCGTTCTATGCGACTCAGGCGGATTGTTATAGCACGGGCAAAAAGGATTCGTATACAGGTTACCAAAAAGAACAAACCCAATACCGAAAACAGAAGCGGATTATACAGCCACCCCTGCCCGGGCTCCCCGCTCAACAGAGACAATACCCCACGTGTTAAGCCGCAGGTAGGGCACGGCAGGCCGGTGATCCTCTTTATCAGGCAAAGGGTAACGGGCCGGTCAAGATGTGAACTGAGCCAAACAGATGCACCACCAAGCGCCAACCACACCAGGACGATCAAAACAGCCCAGAGCGGCCATTGAGGACGACGACAAACCTGGACTACCTCAAATTTCATCTTGCCGAGTCTGTCTTATCGCGACACGACTGCGCTTGCGCCTGCGAGTAAAACTATAAGTAGCCAGATAACAATGCCTACGATGACCAGTATACAGCTGATCATCCCGCAGATTTTACCTGCCTGGGTCAATCCACGTCCTGTCGGGTCCATAGTTCCTGCGTCCATCTGCCTGAGGTCATTGTTGCCCATTACCCATGCAATGATGCCGCAAATAAAGCACACCACAATACCCAGTATCCCGAGGACAAGAACGACAACGCCGCGATGAGGCGCAAGTGATTGCCCTGCGGCTTGTTGAACTTCTACCGACTCTGTGGGTCCTTGAGTCCCTTCTACCATGATTTTATCTCCTTTAAAAAAAAATACGGACTCGCCTCATTAAACATTTATAACATCAAGTTACTAAGCATACGAAATTAAAATAGCTTAATTCTGCAAAAACACCAGGACAATCAAAACGGCCCAAACGGGCCATTGAGGACGACGACAAACCTGGACTACCTCAAACTTCATCTTGCCGAGTCTGTCTTATTGCACCACAAGAGTGGGTGCGCTTACGAGGAAAAATAAAATCAGCCAGATAACCAAGAGAATAATGCCCACGATTTGTAACGCGATACCGATAA